>NZ_JBSGZI010000073.1:0-41708 GCF_053610945.1 Streptomyces sp. NPDC054849 | reverse complement strand
ATCGAATCGTCCATGCGGTGAGCCTAGGCGCGCCGACGACGACGGAGCGCAGTGGGCTACGAGGAACAGCAGGGCAGCCTTCAAAAACAACCACTAAGTGCTCCCGGACAAACGGCATTCAGGGGCCCCTCCCACTCAGGCTGCGCTGCGCTCCCCGCACAGCGTGTCCATGAAAGCATCCAGGTCTGACACCGCGTCACTGCACAATGACCTCAGGTGATCGCTTCTGTTGTCCCATATGGGCCAAGCGTGGTGGCAGAGCACGCTGCGTGACCGGGTGTGTGGGGTGGGCCGCGCCGAAAGTGCTGTTCGGCACCGACAACAACCCGGCGGCCTGGCCCTCCGAACGGGGCCTGCGGATCGGCTGCCAGCGGCTCAACTCCCGCTTCATCGCCTACCGCAAGGCCCTCGGCCTGGACGACGGACTCGACTTCCACTCCTTCCGCAGGTCCTACGTCACCCACTTGATCGAGGACGGCTGGGACCCGCGCTTCGTCCAGGAGCAGGTCGGCCACGAGCACGCCAGCACCACCTCGCTCTACACCTGCGTGTCCTCGGACTTCCGCACCCGCACCCTGCGGCGGCATCTGGACTCCACCATCGCTGCCGCCCTCCAGACCCAGCCCGGGAGGCAGGCATGAAACGCAAGGTCGGCTACACCTGGCGGCTGCGCGAGGTCATGGCCCAGCACCGGATCTTCACAGCCACCGAACTGGTGCCGCTGCTGCACGAACGCGGCATCGACCTGTCCGCCTCCCAGGTCCACCGCTTGGTCTCCGGCACTCCGGAACGCCTGTCGTTGCAGGTCATGGCCGCGCTTTGCGACATCCTGTCCTGTACCCCGGCCGATCTGGTGGCCACCACCGCAGAGAACGCCGGCGTCCGCAAGACCGCCACCGGCGACCTGCCCACCCCGCTCGCGAACGTGGCGAAGCTGCGGCCCCGCGCCGCCCGGATCCTGCCCGACGCATGACCCGCCCCTACGCCACCGACGAACAGTACGAACGCTGGTACATGGCCGAGTGCTGCCGCTGCGGCCGCCGCAGACACAAGGCTGGCACGTGGCCGGACGGATACGTCTGCCGGACCTGTTCCGACCGCGCCGTCCGGACACGGGGCACCTGCCCGGGATGCGGCCAGGACCGTGCCCTCCCCGGACTCCGCCCCGGTGACGGGGCCGCGATCTGCACCACCTGCGCCGGCTTCTCGCAGACCTTCGACTGCTCACGCTGCGGCTTCGAGGGCAAGCTCCTGGGCGGACGGCTGTGTGAACGCTGCACCCTCACCGACCGCCTCACCGCACTCCTGGACGACGGAGACAGCCGCATCCGACCCACACTGGTCCCGCTGTTCGACCTGCTGGTGGCAATGGACAAGCCCAGAAGCGGCCTGGCCTGGCTGGAGATGCGCCGCGACCAGCCGGGCAGCGCCTCGCAGCTACTGCGGCGGCTCGGCCTCGGCGAGATCCCACTGACCCACGACGCCTTACACGAGCTCCAGCCCTGGCGGGCCGCCGCTCACCTGGAAGAACTCCTGATGACGTGCGGAGCCCTGCCCTCGGTCGACAAGTACCTCTGCTCCTTCCAGCGCTGGCTTCCCGGCCACCTGACCGGCATCGCCGACCCCGAGCACGCCAAGACGATCCGGCTCTTCGCGACCTGGCACATCCTTCCCCGGCTGCGGACCCGCGCCGAGAGGAGCCACATCACACCCAGCATCCGCCGGTTCGCCGCCGAACAGGTCAAGCACGCGACCGCGTTCCTGCAATGGCTCGGCGAGCGAAACAGCACCCTCGCGTCATGCGGCCAGATCGACGTCGACGCCTGGTTCGCCGAGAACACCGAACACGCCCGCACCTGCGTGAGAGCCTTCCTCAACTGGGCCATGCAGAGCCGACGCTGCCGACGCTCCCTGTCCATCCCCAAGATGAAGGTCTCCCGCCGGGCCGCACTGAGCGAAGACGAGCGCCTCGATACCCTTGGCCGGCTGCTGACCGATACCGAGATACCGATGCGACTCCGTGTCGCCGGAGTCATCGTGCTCCTCTACGCGCAGCCCGCGAGCCGCATCGTCAGGCTCGGCGTTGACGACGTCATCCGCGACGGCGACACCGTGCTGCTGCGGCTCGGTGAGCCGGCCTCGCCCGTCCCTGATCCGGTCGCCGCCCTGCTGCTGGAGCACATCGCGAACCGCGACAACATGAACACCGCTACCAACCCCGCGTCCCGCTGGCTTTTCCCGGGCCGCCGGGCGGGGCAGCCGACCCGCCCCGACCACCTGTCCGCGCTCTTGAACGAAGTCGGGGTCCCGACCGCGGCAGCCCGCGGCGCCGCGATCCGGCAGCAACTCCTCGAACTTCCTGCACCCGTCGTCGCGGACGCTCTCGGCTACCACGACAAGACCACCAGCCGGCTCCGCAACGAGACCGGCGGGACATGGAGCCGATACGCACCAGGAGATCACGAACCGGGCCGAACGCCCACAACCCATGCCGGGCACACGGGTGATCCGCCGCCACCCGTCCCCGGCGGATTACATGTTGATCATTGGGCCTGAAAACGTCTATCTGAAACCGGTCGGCGACCCGTAGTACTGGCTTCGCGGCCCACCGGCCGTCCACGATCTCAAGGAGCCATCACCCATGACTCGCTTTCGCACCCTGTGCATGGCCCTCACCGGCACCGCGGCGCTGTTCGCCCTGACCGCCGCGCCCGCGCACGCCGCCCCCGGCGACGTGACCACCTCCTGTTCGAGCGTCCTCACCCCGAGCGGCTTCGTCGACGTCAGCTGGGGGTACAGCAGCAGCTGCGGCACGCAGAGCTTCAGCCCGAACATCAAGCAGATAAAGCAGCTCACCGGGCTGCCCGTCGGCACCGTGGTCCAGGCCTGCAATTCCACCTACCAGCCCTTCGGCTGGGTTCAGACCGCCTCGTACTACAGCGGCAGCTGTGTCTCCTCCTCGGTCCCCAGCTTCAACAACAACGCCTGGACGCTCAAGCGCGTCTCCTGACCCGTCCGCCCCGACGCCGCGGTCGTGGAGTTCGCGGAGCAGGCGGTCGGCCGGCTGTTCCCCGGACGCCGGGCGGGGCAGCCCTTCCGTCCCGACCGCCTGTCCGCACTCCTCAACGAGATCGGCGTCCCTGTGGCCGCCGCCCGCGGCGCCGCCATCCGACAACAACTCCTTGAGATGCCCGCTCCCGTCGTCGCGGACGCTCTCGGCTACCACAACAAGACCACCACCCGCCTGCTCAACGAGACCGGCAGAACCTGGAGCCGATACGCCCCTGGAGATCACACACGGTCACCGGCAGGCTGGGTTCCACGGAGAACTGGCGACAGTTGAATACGAGAGCCCACCAGTACCAAGGCCGGTATAGGCGGCGGGCGCCCCGGCCGGAACCGGTTTCCCGACGGCGCCCCCGCCTACAGCAACCTGCCCGGGTGCTGCCTCAACCAGGCCGCTGGGTCTCACGCACGCCCAGGTACGCGAAAGTCGTCCCGGTGGCACGGGGGGCGTCGTTCACGAGTCCCCCTCACTGCCCTCGTTCAGCCGCATTGCAGCTGGCTGGGCGACGGGAGTATTCCGGCGGCGGATGAGGCGGGCGGGGTTGGCCGCGCGCAGCCAGCGGGCGATGGTCTCCAGGCCTCGTACGAGGCGGCCGCGGCGCACGACCTCGTGGAACTCCTCGATCCACACGTAGAGCGTGGCCTCGTCGTCCATGGTGATGCCGCTCCTGCGGCGGGCTGTGTGGTGCGTCCACTCGTAGTGGTCCGCATGGTCGTACTCTTCTATCAACGCATCGCTGTCGGCCATGCTGATCGACGGGTCGCGGGAGTTGATGACGCGGAAGGTGAGATCCCAGGCGGCGGTGCGGGTGGGGTCGTCGGTGCAACGCCGGGCCAGCTTGAGGTGGGCCTGGCGCAGCGCGACCTCGTGTTCGGCGGTGGGGTGGTAGAAGTACGCGAACAGCGCGTCCTCGAAGGCGTCGCAGCGGACGTGGACGTCCTCGCGGCTCCCGGCGCGCACGGTGATGAGCGGGCCGGTGGCCTTGGAGACGGCCGCGTTCGCGGCGGCCCGGCCGGCGGCGGCAGCTGCAGCGGTGGCAGGGTCGATCACGGCGGGTTCCCCTCCCAGTGCCAGCCGCGTGCGGGCCAGCCGGGACGACCCTATCGGGGGCGGCTGCGTTCCCTGAACCCTCGCAGCCACTCGTTCAGCTCAACGAATAAGAGAACGCTGCAACCGGTGCGGCTGGACCGCGCACGCACCCGGTGAACCCTTCGTACTCGACCCCGTCGCTCTGCCGTTCCGCCTCGGCGCCAGCCACGACCAGTGCATGTTCACCCGCTGGCGCCCCGGCGCTGACCAACGGCGAGACCGACGCCGGTTCCCGCGGGGGCCGAGAGCGGGAGAACCGCCCTCGGCAACCCGGGCCGGTCGTCTATCGAGGACCGGGTGTCGGACGGAGCAGCCCTGTGCGGAACAGATCAGAGGCGGCGGCTTCAATCTCAGCGCGGGCCGCGGACGGGAAGACGGACCGCCGACGGGTGTTCGCAAGCACCGCCTGGTCGAGGCTGCCGTCGGCCCGGACCGAGCAGAAGACCTCCAAGTCCTCGTGGCCCAACAGCACGAACCCCTCCTCGGTACGCGTGTCATTGACGGCCAGCAAGGGGCCCTGCCACCCCCACTCCACGTAAGCGGGGATGGCCAGGCGGTCCGGCAACTCTGCGAGGTGGTCGACCGCGTCGGTCGGGTGGTCTCTGTGCCAGTAGATCAGGGCCCACGGCCCCTGGTACAGGTACTTGTTCAGGCCTTGGGCCCAGTGACAGTCAGGGCAGTGGACGACGCGCCGCCCGTCGAAGATCCGGTCGGAGTCCTCGGCCGGACGGTGCGGCGCGGCGGTTCGGTACGCGTTCATCGGGCCTCTGCGACGGTCGGGGCGGGGGTGGCCAGCGTACGGGGCTGGCGGCGGACTCAGGTCAACGTGCAGACCACGGCGAGGGCTTCGCCGGAGGCGATCTGCTCGGCGATGGAGTTCACGTCGTTCGTCGTCACAAACGGTCGTCTCTGACAGTGACGCGGCGTGCGGCCGTGGCCCCGGCTCGGCCGGAGGGAAAGCGTGGTCGGCTTCCGGTTGCCCGTCAGAATGCGGCGGTCTCGGCCTTCACGGATCGCGGGGTGCAGGTGCCAGGTCGTGAGCCGTCACTCGAACCCCTGCACGGAAGATCCATTCCGTGATAGAGCGCCCGGCCATGATCGATCTCACCGATATCCACGGTTCGATTGATCCCCGACGCCGAGCTCATAGAGAGTCGCTACTGTTCGGATCCTCCCGAACGGCCCGTGGGCCGGGAGAGCCCCAGGAACACCCCTGTATGCCCCGGAGAGCGTCGATCACGCCATGGGGCCACCCGTCGCACCCCGAGCCCACGAACGACCGCCAGAAGGCGATCTACGGACGCGCAGCCTTGCCCTTCCAGTCGCCGCGCGGAGCGCGTCCGCTCTCCTGACCCGCACGTGACCACTGAGGTCAGCCCCCACGGCGCGGGGCCCGTCATTACCCCGGCCACGACGACGCGGTCAGCCGTCCCCCGGCCCTGACCCGAGCTGGTGACGGGCCCCGCGCCCCTCTCCACTGACCCCTAACAGGCCCTCGCGCCCGCACAACGCGCCCCTGCGTTGCTCCGCTCGTCCGTCCCCCTGCGGCTACACCGTGGTTGCGGCTCCCACCTGCGCTTTCAGCGTGAGGGGGTCCCCTCGGAACGGTGCGGTGGGTCCAGTACCGGAGTACTGGACCCACCGCACCGTCGGCCTCGTCGACAAGTGCGGACTGTCCTGGCTACTCGTTCCAGCCGGCCGCCCCCAACGACTGGCCGCCTCTCACGCCACTGGAGCTGCTCACGGCAGAACACCTGACCCCGCTCACCGCACTGGAAGCCTTAGCTGCCGTGCAAGCCGACCCCAAGGCACCCGCCGAGGCCGTTGACGCAGTTCTAGAGCTCCCTACCCGACCCGCATGCCGCGATCGATAGCGCCGTGACCGAGCTGCGCACCCGAGCGTCCGCCGACCGCTACTGAGGTTGTAGGCGTGGTGTCGTCGGTGTGAGTCCGGTCGCGGTGAGGCATCCGTCGATGATGTCGCTGCGGTAGTGGATCTGGCGGAGGCCGTGTCGTAGCCGGTGGATGAGGTGTTCGGGGTCGGTGAAGGCGGTGTTGGCCTGGCTGGTGCGGCGGAGGATCGACCAGATGCCTTCCACGGGGTTGAGGTCGGGTGCGTAGGGCGGCAGGTGGTAGGCGGTGATCCAGTCGTGCGCGTCGATGAAGGCCCTCATCCTGCGGTCCTTGTGGACGTTCAAGTTGTCCCATACGAGGACGATCGGGCCATCGAGCTGCTGGTGGGCGGCGATGAGGAGGTCGCGGTACTCGGTCCAGGCGAAGCTCCTGCGGCCCCCGGCCTTGTGATCAGTGTGTCGTTTGGGCCGGTAGATCAGGCGCGAGCGTTCACCGGGTTTGTAGCAGCACAAGGCCGCGATCGAGAAGCGGCGCTGGGATCGGCCTCTCACCCGGATGATCGGGGTGGATCCGCGCCTGCCCCACGTGCGGGAGGTCGGCGGCGTCATCGAGAATCCGGCCTCGTCTTCGAAGACGATCCAGGCCCCGAGTGCCGCCGCGGTGGTTCCAGGTGCGGCCACACCTCCTTCACCCAGCCGGCGACGGCTGCCTCGTCGCGCTCGACGGCACGACGGGCCGGAACCTGGTGGCTCCAGCCGTGCCGCCGCAGCATCTGGGAGATCCCCGACAACGTCATGCTCTTGTGGAACCGCCGGCCGATCAGCGTCTTGATCCTGGCCAGCGTCCACCGTTGGTCCGGCCAGCCGTGAGCAACGGGGCCCTTGGCCAACTCCTCCTCGAGTACCGCGAACAGCCGGTCATTCAGCTTCGGACGGGACACCGGGCCGCGGGAACGGACCGCGTCCTGGCCGGCCTCCCGCCAGGCCCGCCGCCACCGCTGGACGGACCGGACGCTGACCCGTAACTCCTTCGCGATGTCCGTGCTGCCCCGCCCCTGGGCGAACATCGCAACTGCTTCCATCCGGATCCGCTCGCGGAACGCTTGCCTCTCCGCGGTCAGACCCCCACCCTGCGATACCTCATACACCCGGCATACCGCGACAACCACCAACCGTCAGCCCTTACGACAAGACGACTTCAAGGTCAGTAATCAGCGGCTGCACGCCACGGTCGTGGGGCCGCCCGCCGCGCGGACCTCGCATTGCCGGACGATCTGGTGGCGACGCTCAAGACGCCGGAGGGCTCCCCGCATGCGCGGAAAGGAGACGACGCCACCGATGCCCCGCCGATCGTACCTGGCGGGGCATCGGTGCAAAACGCCGAACAATCAATCTGCGACTGGGGGCCATTCCTTAACTATTAGAATTCCTTCTGTATCCGTCTTTTAGGATCCGCTTTCCTCAGCGGCTCAGAAGTTCGCTCAATGACTGACTCAGAAACTCGCTCATGTATGAATGTTGGTAGGTTCCGTCCGTAAGGCCCACGGCGCGCGCTTCCTCGCCTCCGATCAATCTGATGCCTCCTGAGGGATCTTCGGCGGCACCAAATTCTCCAAAGTCAATGCCTGGCCAGAAGCCTGGGGAATGGTAGATTTCCGGCTCAGGCGGGAAGTGGGAAAGCAAAGCGTCGTCATGCCCTACCACGTACCATGAGCCGTTTGACACCATCGCGTCATCAGTGTAGATCGGAAATCTATAAGGGGTGAAATCCTCGGGGTGCATGGAGGGTCGTGATTCGAACCTTCCTTGGAATAGTCCAAGTGCGAGCCCAAACCTATTGCGTGCCACCGCGATCGTGGCGTACCAGCCACCATCTGCGGCGGGGATTCCTAGGACATCTCCGACTGTCACCTCTGCAGCACTCTCTGCTGGTACTACTGAGAGCGACGTAACATCCCCACTCGTTACGTCCATCAGGTGATCCGCTTGATCGTTAATGAAAATCAAGAGAATGTTGGCAAGTTCCGTAGGGGTGATGTGGCGCTCGGATCCCTTGATCAGGCCGGAGAGAATTGACGCCACGTCTGAAAAGAGCGAATCGCCCAGTTCGGGAACGCGGGACTGATTTGATTCGGAAGTGATGATTCGGCCTGCCAGAGTGGCCTCGAATTGCAGAGGTCCTGAATAGATGTCATCCGAAGACCATTCCAGGAGCTCAAGGAATTCGCTCAGTGACGGAGGGCTGTCAATTTGCTCGGAGAGCTCGAGTAGGACTGCGGTCAGGTCGGCGCTGAATTTCGCATGGTGATTCACGGGCAGCCGCCATTCTTGAATTTCTCGTACGCGAGGTAGCCATCTGCCTTCTTGTCCCCATCCATAGGCTGCTGGCGGTTACCGCGGTAATTATTTCCATCTTTTCCGATGAAGGAGCCGAAGGTGTCAGACATTCGCTGTTCCAGAAGGCGAGCTTGGCCGTAGGTCCTGGTGCCCGGGTAGGGGATCAGACGGTCACCGTTAGCGGGGTCAAATCTGTTGAAAGTTTTGGAGTGTCGTCGCTTGACGGAGGCTTCAGTTTGATCGGGTCCGAACATTCCGGAGTAGTAGATCGTGTTGGTCTTATCCACCAGTACGTAGTTGCTGTACCCGGGGCGGTCCATCTTGTCGAGATCAAACTCTGCCCCACCCGCATTGTGGACGAGAACCGGAGTTTGCCCCGCCAACACATAGTACGTGTGGAGGTCGGCTACGGTGAGGTTGTAGGTTTCGTTGACGGCCTGATAGACGCGGATTGTGGCGACGGAGGCGGATGTCCCCTCGTCGGTGCGGAGGCTCACGCCTGGCTTGAGGTCTCCGGCATCCTTCCAGACCTGATCCGATTCTGACCAGAACGGGTGATGAGCCGTTGTCGTGATGGTCTTGATGCCGTCGGCCGTTTGGATGCTGAGGTCGACATACTTCTTGTCATCCTCGGTGTAGATGGTAGCGGTGACCGCCTTGGCCCCGGTCTCGTCTGTTTCGGGATCCGTGGCTACAACTTCATCGCCCGAACGCAGTTCTTCGATGGGCTTGCTGGTCCCATCGGCGAGGAGGACCTCCGTGCCGGCGACGAAACTGTTTCGGCTGCATGGCGGCGGCACAGCTTTAGTGCCCGTCAGTGCGATCGGGCCTCTCAGGAGCCGGAACAGAAGTCCTTCGACCGCAGCCGCCGTCAGGGCAACCTTGGCCGCTTCCTGGCCGATATTGGGCTGGTTTTTACACGACACGCCTTCCTGTCCACACAGAAAGTTCGTGACACCGTAGGTTGCCATGGATCCCGGAACAGGCTTGTGGCATCCCGTCCCGTCAAGGTCAATGCAGTCGCCGTAGATGTTGTAGTGCTTCTTAATGCTCGGGTCGCTCTTATAGAGGGCCTTGGTGGCCGCTCGGAACGCCTCGGCATCCTGGAAAACTACAGTGGTGTCGCCGAGTTTGAGTGTGATCGGGACGTGGTCGTCGTAGCTGGAATCTTTTTCCGGGGTGGGAACATCGTCGTATCTACTGCAGCCACCACACCCGCCGCTGTCGAATCCGCCGTCATTGTCTCCTTCGTAAAGCCTTAGTCCGGTCGGGTCGGAGTTGGTGAGGGGGTTGCCGTTGGCGTAGGTGTAGCCGTTCATCTGGAGTGGGTTGGTGATGTCGATGATGGGGTCGACGGAGATGAAGCGGCCGGTGCCGGGTTCGTATTCGCGGGCGCCGATGTGGGTGAGGCCGGTGGTGTTGTCGTCTGTGCCGACGCCGAGGAAGGTGTGGTTGCCGGGCCAGCTGGACGGCTGGGCGCCGCGGGGGTTGCCGTAGGGGTCGGACTTGCGGCGTGTGACCGGCTGGCCGTCCTTCTGCTCGACGCTGGTGATGGCTGTGTTGTGGTGGTCGGTGAGTAGCTGCGACAGGGTGTGGCCGGTGGTTTTGCCGTTGGTGCGGCGGACGGTGGTAGGGGCGCCGGGGCTGCTGTAGTAGCGGAAGGCGTCGATGGCCTGGCCGGCCTTGTTGACGGTGATCTCGGTTTCACCGAGATACAGGGTGCGGGAGCTGCCGGTTTCCTGGATGACTCGGTTGCCGGAGGCGTCGTAGAGGTAGCTGGTGAGGTTGCCGAAGCTCCACTGCTGGGCCGGGGTCGGGGCGGGGCTGGCGCAGGTGTAGAGGTCGAGGTCGTTGCCTTCGGCGGCGTTGTCGTTGGGGACGGTGAGGCACTGGTTGGTGCCGGTGTAGAGGCCCTTGTTGGCGGCCGTGTAGGTGAACTTCTGGTTCGCGTCCCCGGCCTTGCAGGCCTTCAGCCGGGCCTTGCCATATTCGGCGGTGAGGCATTTACCGAGGGCCTGGACGGTGTTGCCGGTGAAGCGCCACTGCTGGGGTTTGGCCTCGTTGCAGGTCAGCAGTTGGACGGGCAAGCCGCCTCCGGCGTCGGGCGTGGCGTTGCTGTCGACGTCGAGGCATTTGCCGGACAGGCCGGTGACGGCGACGGAGCCGATACCGGGGCTGGTGGCGGACTCGAGCTTGTTGCGGTGGTCCCAGGTCAGATCCTGGCGGTCGCCGGCGATGGTGCGGGATGTGGTGTTGCCGGCTCCGTCGTAGGTGTAGGTGGACAGCGAGTCCACGACCGAGCCGGGAGTCTTGGTGGTCTTGTTGACCTTGGTGAGGGCGTGGGGCTGCTTCTTGAGGGAGGGTTGCGGCCCGCCGATGTCCACCCCGTAGGCGTAGCTCGTTACGTCGTCGAGGGCGCTGTCGGTGAGGTCGTGGTCGGTGAGCTTGGTGCGGTTGCCGATCGCGTCGAACTCGTAGTCCTGCCAGTAGGCGTCACCCGGGGTGCCGGATCCCACCTCGGTCAGGGCTGGGCCTGCCGCGCTCGTGGGGCAGCCTCCGGTCTTCCCGGTCCAGGCTCGGGTGAGCTGACCCAGGGCGTCGTAGGTGAAGCACTGGCGGTCGACGAGCGGAGCGGATTCCTTAGTGGGGCCGGGCTGGGTATCGGTGATGGAGGTCGGGTTGCCGGCCGTGTCATAGGCGTAGGTGAGGGCGGAGAGGAGGTTGGAGGTGGAGCCGGGATCCTTGGTCTCGCGGTGGCTGATGGCTTGGGTGACGCGTCCGGTGTGGGGATCGTGGACGTTTGTGGTCCACACGCGGTGGGGCGCCTTGCCGGAGGCGGTGCGCAGGACTTCGCCGAAGGGGCTGTAGATGGTGTCGGCGGTGTACCAGGACAGGCCTGACATGGTCTGCACCATGCCGTCAGCGTTGTACCGGGTGATCAGCTTCTCGGCGGCGAGTCCGCCGATGGTGGCCGGGAGGGTCGTCGACTGGACCTTGCCAGTGGGGGTGTAGGTGGTGCTGTACGCGTAGGTGCCAGCCAGGCCTGCGGTGCCGGTCATGTTCGGGATCGTGATCTTCGATCCGGTGGGCCGGTACTCACTGTCGTAGCCGGTGACTTCCGTCTTGTACGAGCCGCTGCCCCACCGGCGGGTGGAGGCGACGGGCTGGCCCTTGGCACCGGGGAGAGTGTCGTAGGTCCAGGTGGCAATGGGGTCGGATTCCGCGTCGTCGCGCAGTGCGGTCTTGCGGCCCAGCACGTCATACGTCGTGTGCTGGGTGCCGTACGGGTTGGCCGCCGAGACCTGCTGGTCGAGAGTGTTGTAGGTGAACGTCGACGTGCCCATGTCGGGGTCCTCGGATGAGGTCATCCGTCCACGGACGTCGTAGGTGTAAGTCCACTCGTTGTGCGCCGGGTCGGTGACCTTGGCGAGGTTGCCGCGTACGTCGTAGCTGTAGCTGGTCTTGTTCGACGTGATGTTCGTATTGGTGGGGCTGAGGTCGGTGGTGGTGAAGTGCTCGAGTTCTGCGGTGCGTCCCAGGGCGTCGGTCGTGGTCTTGACGGAACGGCTGCCGGACAGCGGGGTCGCCCCGGTGGGGGACATGGCGCTGCGGGTCAGGGTCCAGTCGCCGCCGTACTGGGTGATGGCGGACTGCTTGGGTACGCCCTTCTCCAGGGTGGTGGCGCGCACAGGTCGGCCGAGGCCGTCGTAGGCGATCTGTGTCGAGTTGGGTACCTCGGTGATCGACTTGGGGACGAACGGCTTCGTGTTCAGCTCTCCTTCGGCGAGGTAGGCGTTGTTGGTCTGGCTGACCGTTCCGTTCGCGCTGTGCACGGTGTCGGTGATCAGAACCGCGCCGCCCGGGCCCTCGGTCTTCGTCTGGAGGGGGCGCAGCAGCCCGTCGTAGATCGCAATGGAGGTGCTGTAGGTGCCGTTGTCCTTCAGCGTGCGGGTGGTGACGGCCGGAGTCTTGTTCTCCTCGATCTGGTACTCGAACTTGTAGGCGGGCTGGTCGGCCGGCTTTTGCGAGGGTGTACGGACCTCGGTGCTACGCCCGAGTGCGTCGTGGGCAGTGGTGACCTTGCGACCGTTCGCGTCGGTCACTTCCAGGACGCTGCCGCGGGCGGGGTCCACCTTGGTGGTCACCGTGTGTCCGAGGGCATTGGTCGCCGTGACGGCGAACGCCGGCCCGGTCGCGGGGCTGAACGTCGTGGTCGACGGGTTGCCCATAGCGTCGTACGTCTTGATGGCACGGCCGAGCGTGTCGTATTCGGTCCGGCCGGAAGTGGTCCAGCCAGTGCCTGCCGCGTCGAGGCTGTCGACCTGGTAGGGCCGACCCTTGGTGGGCGCAGTACCGAAGGCGTTCACCGCGTCGTAGGACGTACGGGCGGCGCCGAGGGCGGTGCCGGCGGCGATGGCGGCTGCGGTGCAGTCACCGGTCGTCTCCCAGACTTCCGAAGGCAGACCGATCAGGTGGCTCGCGGGGTTGTGGACGTAGGAGGGCTTGCGGCAGGTTTGCTTGACCGAGGTCCAGCCGGTGCCCTTGTTTTCCCTGACGTCGGTATGCGTGGAGAGAAGCAGGCCGTATGACGTGGCCGCCTGCTCATAGGTGTTTTGGGTGCGCACCATCCGCGACTTGCCGCCGCTGACGGACTTGATCTCGTCAGTGCGCGCAGTGCCTTGGCGGTATGCCTCCAAGGGCGTGTTGTCGGGTCGGGCTCGGAAGGCGATCCTCTCGCTCCGCCAGGGCTCTGTCAGGTGGCGGGTTTCGACGCTGCCGCCGGGGCCGGCCTTCGTGTACGTGATGGTCTCGGCGGTCCGGCCCTGGTACAGGGGCAGGTCCTCGCCGAGGGTTTCGGTTCCGGTGGAGTCCTTGACGGTGATGGTGCCCGTGGGGGTCGACAAGGACATGCCGCGGAAGAAGCGGGTGCGGGTCTGGGACTTCTCGGTTGCGGTGGCCGTGCCTTCGTTCTCTGTCTCACCGGTGGTGGTGAGCACGCTGGTGTAGCCGCGCCATTGGCTATAAGTACGAAGCTCGGGCTTCGTGAATTCGTCATCGTCCTTGGCCCAGGCCGCACCTTCCTCGTAGTCGTAGGAGGTGGTGACGTTAGGCCGGAGAGCGACGCGGTCCTTCTCTACCACGCTCAGGACGACGTACTTGTTGAACACTTCCAGCGGTGGAATCTTGTCCGGTCCCAGTCCCGAGTCGGCGGACCAGTGCACGGGGAAGCAGCGGGTTGTGTTTTTTGCCGGATCGGGGACGGTGGTGCCCTTGGTGCACGGGGCGGAGTAGTTGACCTGGATCTGACCACCGGTCTCGGTGAGGATGGTCTCCACACGCAGCCGATCGAAGTCCGGCGTCGGATCCGGCCTCCCGTTGACGTCGGCCTTGGCGACGCGGTTGGGCATGTCTACGGCGTTGGCCTTGAAGGACACCGGCGGCAGTGGTACGCCGCTGGCGCTGTCCTTGGGGCCGTAGCCGGTGCGCCTGATGGATTCCAGCCACAAGGGCGGACTGGTGTCGGTGCGGTGCTTGGGCAGAGACTGCGTGAGAGCCCACTGGTCCACCTTGGTGAGATTCGTGGAGCCCTCGGTGCGCTGGGCGTGCGTCGTGACTGTGTGCAGGCGCATGCGCGACCAGAACGTCGGGGAGGAGTTGTAGCAGGACGCCGCGTCCATCTTGCAGTTCAGGGACGTGGGGGTGTCCCACCATCCGACTGCGGCTTTGGAGCCGAACAGGGCGTCATCGCAAGAGATGCCTTGTTCCGCATTGGGGAAGCATCGCTGCTCTACCCCGAAGTCGACTCGGCCTGCGGGGGCGCCGGCGAGGTTGTCGGCACGCAGTCCGTAGAGGATGCGGGTCGGATAGCCGCCGCGGACGTATCCGACCTCGTCCGACTCCTTCTCGGTGCCCTTCTCGTTCTTGGCGTAGCGGTTGTGCTCCTTCGCCCAGTCGATGACCATGGCGTTGCCGTAGACGTCCTCGACGTAGTCGAGGTTCCACCGCCAGGCCTGGTTGCAGGAGGAATCCGCGTAGGCCGTCGCATGGCAAGGCTCGCCGAAGTGGTTGCCAAAGACCGGGACCGTGAATACGGACTCGGTGACCGTCTTCGGCGTGATGTCGCCGTGGGCGCCGACGTTGTGGAGGCCGAAGTGGTAGCGGGTGCCATCGCGGGTGGTAACGACCCAGTACTCGCCGTCCTTGGCACCGTTGGCGGGGCCGCCGGTCTTGAGTTCGACCCTGGAGCCGTCGTCGGTGGCGGGAACCCACCTCCCGCCATCGTGGACGAGTTCGGTCGTGGTGCCGCCGAGGGACAGGACGACGTTGTCGCCGGCCCAGCACAGGTCGGCCTTCTTCTTGTCCGCGTCGTTGTCATTGTTCGGCTTGCTGGACGTGGGCTTCAGGTCCTCGGAACAGGAGCGGTAGCGTCGCTCGACGAAGCCGGGATGGTAGTCCCAGCCGTCACCGATCCAGGACGCCTGCCCGTTGGTCACGGACGTCTTGCCGTCCACCGCCTGCGAGGAGTACGAGAACGCGATGGAGGGGGTGGGGCCGGCCGGGGCCGGCGGCACCGTCAGCGGGTAGGTCCAGGAGAAACCGCCTCCGCTGCCGCCCGCCGTCCATGAGCCCGAAGGCGAGAGCGAGGTGGCCTTGTACGAGCCGCCTGCGCCCGATCCTCCGTCGGAGGCGACCAGGATTACGGACCCGCCGCCACCGGTCATCGTCTGCATGCCCTGAGCGGGCGCAGCAGCCGTGGTCGGGTCGACGGTCGCGATGACCTTCTTGTCGGCGGGTAGGTTCGAGCTGGGAATGTCCGTGGGGTCTGAGCAACTCGGCACATCGGGGGTGTCGAGGAAGCATGCGGGGAACTGTCGCAGCTTCAGGCGTGAGGCCCACTCGGTGCCGTACAGGTCCTCGAACTTCGAGTAGTCCAGGGCGACGTCGACCGGATTCACCGCGTCGGCCGGCGGCGTGATCTTGATGATGGCACCATCGACACCGGCGGCGTCGGTCTTCACGCGGCCGTCGACAGCCGCCGACCAGGTGCCCGACGGTGCCGTACCGGTCCCAGGAACCTTGCCGATGCTGACCGGGAGCGAGCCGACCTGAACGAAATCGGCAGCAGACTCAGGCGTCAGAGGCACACTGTCCGAATCTTCCGCCGGCGGCGTCACCGCCGTCGGCTTGTACGCCTCGAGCGAAGGCGGCGGCTCACCACCCCACGCGTCGAACTGTGCGGAGATGCCGGGTATGGCTTTGGCGTCCGTCTGGAGGCCTGGCAGTGCAACACCGGTGCGGTCGCCCGGTGGCGCCGCCCAGGCCTGGGCGGGTAGGAGAGATGCAACCAGCATCACAGACAGCGTGATGCCGGTGCGCCCGGCAAGGCGCGCGCGCGTAGCGCGTGCCTTTCTGTTTCCGGGCAGGCGGAAATGATGCGCCGAGAACGGCGACATGTGGACCCCCCATGCCTCTGCCGGCGCAGCGATGGCACACGACCGGCAGGAAACTGACAATTAGCCAGCTGAGTCTGCGGCCAGTGGATCAGAAAAGCCACGGTTCCGATATCCGGAGTGACCTTTATCACTTAACCACCTGCATACCTCGGGGCAATCGATGTAAATCGGCCTCAAAAGGTTGGTTGGGTAGTCGGTGCAGTGAGTGAAGATGTCGCATGAACGGTTAATGGTCGGCTCGTGACTCCATTGCATGAAACGTGGGCGGGGAGCGGACCTTTCGCGTTTTCAGGTCGGTGGTCGAAATTATTTTTGTGCGTACCGAGGGTCGCGGAAGTGTGCCCGAGGGGGGAGAAGTACACCTGTGTCTGTCAGTGAATCCGTGGACGATAGTCCGCCAACAGATCCTGCGGTAAAGGACGTTGCCGCGCCGGCGCGTCGCTGGTTCGGGCGCCGTAAAACGCTGGGAGGCCTCGCCGTTCTCCTGGCGGTAGCGGTCGCGGTGCCGGTCGGTGTCCACGTCGCCGGGAGCGGGAAGCCGCAGAGCCGGCCGGGTGAGGACGCGCCTGTCGCCGCGCCGGAAGCGCGACGTCAGGCACAGGAGACCGGCAAAGAGGTCGAGGTCACCGCGGAGCGCAGCGCGAACACCACCACGTGGGCGCGGCCCGACGGCCAGTTCCGCAAGCAGGTTCACAGCTCTGCCCTGCGTGCCAAGGTGGGCGGTCGGTGGAAGCCGATCGACACCACCCTGGAGCGCGTGGAGGGTGGGTATGCGGCCAAAGCGGTCAACGGGCGTGTCGTCTTCAGCGCAGGGTCCAAGCCCGTCGGCGGGGAGCGTTCCTCACGAGGCGTGAGCCGGGTGTCGCTCAAGCAGGACACACCGGGCGAGGTATGGACTGACCTGGTCCGTTTGAACACCGATGGCCACGACATGGTGGTCGGCTGGCCCGGCGCCCTGCCCGAACCCGTCATCGACGGCCCTCGCGCACTGTACGAAAACGTGCGCCCCGGCATCGACCTGGTGATGACCGCACAGGACGGCGGCTACTCACACCTGCTCGTCATCAAGGACAAGCAGGCCGCAGCCGATCCCCTGCTCGGCCAGCTGAAGTACCGCCTCACCTCGCCTGACCTGACGTTCCACCTGGACGGCGAGTCACACGCGGTCAGCGCCCGCAACGCCCAGGGCGAGGAAGTCGCCGGCTCCCCGACCCCCATGATGTGGGACTCCAGCGGCAAGGTCGCCACCACCGACAACGAACCGGCCTGGAAGCCCACCGACGTCGCGCAGCAGCACCCGACGCTCGCGCTGGCCGGACTCGCCGGCGCAGAAGGCGCACGCCTGAAGCCCGCCACCGCAGCCCTCGCCGACAGCACGCTTTCCCTCACACCCGACACGTCCCTGCTGACAGGCGCCGAGACGGTCTATCCGGTGTTCATCGACCCCTCATTCAAGGGGCACAAGCACGCCTGGACCCTCCTCTACAAGACGGCCGGCAGCTCGAGCTTCTACAACGGCCAGAACTACAACGCGAGCGGCACGAACGAAGCCCGCGTCGGATACGAGTCCACCACCGGCGGCACGTCCCGCTCCATCTTCAACTTCGACTTCGGCAGCCAGCTCCACGGCGCCGGCATCACCTCGGCCCGTGTCCGGGCATTGCAGACGTACTCATGGTCCTGCAGCCAGAAGCAGATGGACATCTACTCGACCCCGTACATCACGTCGTCGAGTACGTGGAACAACACGACCGGCTACTGGACGAAGAAGGTCGCCAGCGAGTACTCCGGCTACGGCTACAACAGTTCGTGCCCGGACAACTGGATCGCACCCGACATCCGGGGTCTCGTCACCGAGGCGGCCAATGCCGGCTGGGGGGCACTGTCTCTCGGGTTCGCCGCCCCGAACGAGTCTGATTCGTATTATTGGAAGAAGTTCCTCGCCAACGGCGAGACCGCCCCGTACATCGAGATCGTCTTCAACACCCCGCCCAACGTCCCCATCGCGGCGAACATGCAGACCTCCCCTGGCGGCCCGTGCCTGACCAGCGGCGCCGGTACCGCGATCGGCAAGACGAACGTGACCTTCCAGGTCAAGGGCACCGACCGCGACGACAGGCCCGACCAGCAGAACCTCCACGAGGTCCAGATCGAGGTGTGGAACGCCGCCACCGGAGCGCAGGTCTACAACGACTGGCTGCCGGTCAACAGCGATGGCGTCGTCGCCGCGGAGGTGCCCTTGACCTCCTTCGATCACGGTCAGAAGTACTACTGGCTCTCCCGCGCCAGGGACTGGGACGGCGCGTGGTCGCCCGGCAGCGGGCCGGCCGACTCCGGCGGCGGCGGCTGGTGCACCTTCACCGTCAGCCACACCGTCCCGCCCGCCCCTACCGTCAGCTCATGGCACTTCCCCGCACCCGGCGACAACCACACGGAGTGGAGCCGGGAGCCGGCCGGCACGATCAACCAGTACGTGGACTTCTACGGCAGCGGCACCAAGGCTGAGGACATCCGCGAGTATCAGTGGAGCCTGAACCGGCCCACCTTCGACCAGAAGGCCTGGACGTACGACGCAGACAAGGCTTCCGCCCCGGTGAAGGTCGACACCGCCGGCCCGAACGTCCTCTACGTCCGCACCGTCACCAAGTCCGGCAACATCTCACCCGCGCAGCAATACCTCTTCCTTGTCAAGCCCAACGCCGCTCAGGACAAGCCCGGCGACGTCACCGGCGACGGCCGCCCCGACATCCTTGCCATCGACGGGGCGGGAGATCTCCGCGTCTATGGCGGCGACGCGAACGGCGACACCGACGCCTATCTCCTCGGCACTTTCGACAACGGTCAGCTCGTCACCGGTTACTGGCAGACGCCCGCCGGCGGCAAGCCGCCCGCGCTCATCGGCCACTCCACCGACTGGTTCCCGGGTGATGGTTGGACCGACGTCATCGCGCGGATGCCCGACGGCAAGCTGTATGTCTATCCGGGCATCGGCACCGGCCAGTTCGACGTCGGGCGCCGCATGGAGATTTTCCTGCCTGAGGGCGCACCCGACCCGGCCACCTTCCGGCAGATCGTCGTCACCGAGGACGTCGACGGCGACGGACTTGCCGACATGTTCGCTCTGGACGCCGACGGCTTTTGGGCGTTCTCCGGCTACACCGGATCCAGCTTCGCCTCCTACAAGCAGATGGCCACCGGCTGGGCAACCCGCGACATCGTCGGCGTCCGGGACGTCTCCGGAGACAAGATTCCCGACCTGCTCTTCCGGGACAACGCCGACGCCAACCGGGGCCTCGCCCTGCGCAAGGGCAAAGCGGGCGTCAACGGCGGAGTCGACCTCACCTCCCTGACCTCGCAGGCAGCGTCCAACGGCGGCCTGGACATCACCTACGCCACCACCGGCTGGGGCAAGACCACCTTCCCCAAGATCCTCGGCACACCCGACGCCACCGGCGACGGCATCCCCGACATCTGGGCCGTGGACACCGCCGGAAAGCAATGGCTCTACCAGGGCAGAACCGGCGCAATCGGCCCCGCATCCGGCGTGGACGAAGACAAGTGGAACGAGTTCCTCACCATCGGATAACCCCCACCACGCAAGCACAGCACAACCCAACGGTGCGCTCTGCCGGGAGACCCCTCCCGGCAGGGCGCAGCCATATCGGACTCGCACCTGGTGCACGCCGCCGTCCCCCGGCGCGCGAGTGGGTCGAGCGCCTCCATCAGCGGCGTGACCTCCACCGTGCCGCACACACCCAACCGCACCCCACAGGCCCCGCCGCACCCTCGGATGGACGATCCGCCCGGGCGGGTCGGCCGTGGCCGTGCCCTTACGCCCGCCCCGGCGTCGGCCTGGCCTTCGGCGAGCGCCCGGGATCAGCCGTTTCCCTCCGGGACCTGGGCGTCGACCCTGGTGTCGCTGAGGAGCGTCGCGGCCTGGGGGCGGCCGTGGGCGCGCAGCAGGCCGACGACTTCGGCGGTGTACGTGCGGAGCAGCTCGCGGGCGCGTTCGAGGGCGGTGTCTCCGTCGCGGCCGAGCTGTTCGAAGAGAGCGGTTACTGAGGTTTTCAGGGTGGGGTCGGTGGTGCGAGGGTCAGGCCGGTGGCGGTGAGGCAGCCGTCGATCAGGTGGGGCCGGAGCTGTTCTCGCTGCCGAGCTGGTCGACTGCCCGGCTGAAGCGGTCACTGATGTGCCCTTCTCGGGTAGCGTTCAATCCCTCCTGGCTAATCCTCAACTGCCGCCACGTGGCGTACGCCCCGAAGAGGAGACGACAGCGTCACCAGCCGCCTGCAGGAGCGTCGCCCCGGCAGCACCACGACGACTACGGTCAGCGCGGCCAGTACGGCCAACACAGCCCCCGTGGTGAGGAGTGCTTCGCCGACCCGTCAAATGCGATCAGGGGCAGGTCGACATAGAATGAACTGCGGTTGCCTGAATGGTGCACGCCCCGTCGGCTTGAGTTTTTCACATTCCCGACTCGTAAGTCCAGGGATGAGTTCTCCGATGCCGCATCTTTCCGATTCTTGCCTGATTGACCACCTCCCGCTTAGCCTGCGCCAAGTAGCCACTGAGGCGGGTATGCAATTTCCCCTATCTCTCCGAGCATTCCTCAACGCACCCTGCCCATTTGTCGGCGGTTGCGTGACGCTTCACTTGAAGATACTCGACAATCCCAATGTCCCTGTCTCGACCATGCTCGTTTCTATGCGCGCCGTATACAACACAGCTCGCATAGGGGTGAGGGTCGGAAGCCGCGAAGATCTTACAGGCCCAGCATTCGCATCCTTGTTGGACCTGGATATCGGCTCCTGCCCAGCGAGAGACACCGGCACCCCTACCGCTGAGCAGATACAGCTATTCAATAACCGCCGCAACGTCGGCGCAGGTGATGTTGTGGCCTATTTCATCCGCTCCGCGACTCCGGCGGTCTTCGGCTGTTCCCAACACCCGTCCGGGCGACCAGGTGCGGTTATCGCAAGAGTCGCTAGCCGCTGGACTTTGGCACACGAGATTGGGCACGTGCTGGGCCTCAATCACGTCGATGACCCAGCACCTCCAAACCCGAGCGCACCTGCAGCACTGCTGGATCGACTGATGACTGGCCGCGGAACCAACGCGATTACAAATCCGCCGCCTGACCTCATTGCCAGTGAGATCAACGTCATGCGCTCAAGCTCACTAACTCCCTAGAGGCAACGTCATGCCGATCGCACGCGACGACATCATCAGTGCGTTGCTGCCCGATGAACCGAACTATGAGGCGGCCGCCCAATTTTTGGGCCCAGAAGCAGCCCCGGTTTTGGCAGACCTTGCCGAATCCAACGAGATCGGTCTCGCCTCCAAGGCTGCCTCGATGGCCAGCTTCCTCCCTACGGATTCGGCCCGAGCCATACTGCAGCGCGCGGCCGCGCATCATGATCCGGTGGTTCGAGTGGCAGCCGCAGCATCTCTTCAGCGCCACCCGAAGCTAGCGGAAGAACTGACAAGGCAGCTATTGAGGGACTCGGACGTCGGCGTTCGGAAGTGGACCCTAAGGTCGCTTCAAACCGTCATGCCGATGGGATACCGGGACCAGGTGGAAGGGTTGGCCGTAACGGAGCAGGTTCCGTTCCTGCGGGAACTCGCTCGTGAGGTCGCCCGGCACCTCCCTTCTTGAACCACACGTTCGTGCCGGGGGAGTGGCCGCGAACAGAAACCTCGAAGCCTCGAGAGAGTGAAGGTGTGAAGGGAATGGCTGAAGAATTCGAGGGCCCTGTTGTCGTGAGGGGTGTGCTCGATGTTAAGGGGAAGGGGGGTAGACCGGGCCTGCTGACGTCTGACAACATCGAGGTAAACGGTGCCATTAGCAGCAAGTTTGGCGGCGTGGAGGCGCCTTCCGTTCAATGCAATTTTGTGGACGCGACAGCTCCGGCCGGAGTCAGCCTAGCCGCTCGGTTCAGCGGCGATGTGCAGATCACTGGCGACTTGGTGCTGACTGGGGCGGATGTTGCCGAGCAATTCGAGGTGTCCGACCAAGTGGACGACACTGCAGTCGTGCCGGGCACGGTTGTCGTACTCGACGACCAAGGCGCGCTAGCACCGTGCACCCAGCCGTATGCGGCTTCTGTCGTAGGCGTGGTCTCGGGGGCGGGTGACCGTATCCCAGCTCTCACCCTTGACGGCCAGAAATACGAGGACGGTGATCAAGGTCGGCGCCGAGCCGTAGCAGCCACGGGCAAGGTCTGGTGCCGGGCGGATGGCTCCTGCCGGCCGATTAAAGTCGGTGATCTGCTCACCACATCATCGACCCCTGGGCATGCGATGGTAGCGGTTGATCGTGAAGCTTCATTTGGTTCGGTACTAGGGAAGGCGTTGACTCCACTTCCCTCGGGCACCGGACTTGTTCTCGTCCTTGCTGGCCTGACGTAATCTTCGTCTGCGTAACTCGCGGCGGAGCTTGCGGTCGAGGTTGTCAGGTGTGGCGAAGGCGGTGTTGGCCATCGCTCTGCGCACGAGTGACCAGACTGCCTCGACGGGGTTCAGGTCGGGCGCATACGGCGGCAGCCGGATGGTGGTGAGCCAGTCGTGCTCGGCCTCGTACCGTTTCAGCCCGGCGGCCAGGTGGGTGTTGAGGTTGTCCCAGACCACCACGATGGGGCCGTCGAGCTGGATGTGTGCCCGAACCAGCAGGTCGCGGTAGTCCTTCCAGGAGAAGCTCTTGCGTGCGCCCTTGAGCAGGAGATGGGTGCGGGGCCGGTGGATGAGACGGCTCTGCTCACCGGGTTTGTAGCAGCACAGCGCGGCGACCGAGGTCCGGCGGCGGGACCTGCCACGGACGCGGATGACAGGGGTGTGTCCGCGCCGGCCCCAGGTGCGGGCGACCGGCGGTGTCATCGAGAATCCGGCTTCGTCCTCGAAGACGATCCAGGCCCCCCATGCCGCCGCGAGGCTTTTACCCGTGGCCACACCTCCTTCTTCCACAGCTCCACCGCGTGCTCTTCACGCTCGAGGGCTCTGCGGGCGGGTGCCTGCCAGGACCAGCCGTGCCGTTTCAGCAGCCGTCATACCGTCACCACCGACAGGCTCACCCGCAGACGCCGGCGGATCACCGCCTGAACCCGGGCCAGAGTCCAGCGTTCGTCATCGAAGCCGTTCGCCGACGGGCCCTTGCCGAGTTCTTCCTCGAGCACAGCGAACTGGGCATCGGTGACGGTCGGGGAGTTCGCCGGACCCGCCGAGCGCAAGGCCTCCATGCCGCCCTTGCGCCAGGCACGACGCCCCCGTTTCGCCGACCGGACACTCACCCGCAGCTCTTTCGCCACCACCGCGGTCTTCTCACCCGCCGCGAACCTCTCGCCGGCCTGAAGCCGGATCCCCTCACGAAACGCCCGACGCTCAGCGGTCAGGCCCCCACCCTCCGGATACCTCACCCCACCGGCATACCGCAGGGATCATCAACCGTCACTACCCGACGACAACCCGAAAACCTCAGTAGTTGGCCGAGGGCGGCGACGGGCTGCTATGCGCGGGCGGTGGCCGCCTGGGGGGGAGGGTGTAGGCGTGGGTCTTGCTCCAGCCCTCGGAGCCGGCCGCGGTCGGGGAGAGGAGCTTGGGGAGGTCGGCCGGCCAGATCCCCTCCCGGATGACGGTCACCTCGACCGGGCGGAGTTCACCCGGCTGCGCCACGCCCTACGCAACGCAACTCCGCCGCCAACGCCGGTGCTGCGTTCAACGCGCTGGACGAGGACGGTGACGGCCGTATCGATCGGGACGTCTACCTGACACAGATCCGTTCCTTCGTCACTTACGGAACCTCTCCCATGGCACGGGCTCTCCACACGGAGGCCGGCAGCTGACGACATGAGGACCTGCGGCTTTCCAGAAACGCAAGCCACCCGCACGACGTGCCGCGGCAGAGGGCCGATACCAGACGGGCCAGCAGGCGCCTCCGTCAGGGGCCGCGGTCCCGGGCCTGGTCGACAGCGCGCGGCAGGTGTTGGTGGAGGCTGGCGACAGGTTTCCGGCCGAGACGCGGGCCCGCGCCGAAGCTGCGCTCACCGCTTTGCTCTGACCTTGTCTCTGCCCGCGGCCGCGCATGCGGCCGGAGAATCCGCCGCTCCGGCTCGGGCCGCGGTGTGCCGCAGGTGTTGCCAATCGGGGTTGCGGTGTCCGCGCTGCACGAGGGCCACGGCCAGGAGGTCGTGCAGTAGTCACGCACCCTACGCCGAAGGGGCAGGGATCCTCACGGGGTTCCGGCCCCTTCGCCGTCTCCTACGGGTTGCCCCGCGACCACCTCGTGGTGACGTACGCGATCGCCTGGGCAGCCTCGTCCAGCCGGCGGGACCCGGAGCGGACGGACCTGCTCAGTTCCACATGCAGGAAGCGGGTCCCTTGCTCGGCGGCGAGCCGGCCCTGCTCATTGGTCCGGCCCGACAGCTTGCAGGTGGCGGACCACGCTCGGCACACCTCGACGCCCCGGCCGTCCAGCTTCTTGGCGAGCCGTTCGGCGTCTTCGACCGCCCGCCTCCCCGCGCCGGTGGAGACGACGGAGTCGGTCCCGGGGATGGAGTCGTCGGCGAAGCCGTGCAGTTGGATGCCCGGCAGGCCGCGCCGGGTGAGCTCGGCGATCACGGCATGGAAGACCGAGTCGGTGCGGTGCGCCATGTCGGCCGGGTTCCCCTTGCCCCCGTCGTCCGCCTCGTCACCCGCTCCGGCCTCGCCGGTGCCCGTGCCCATCCCCGCCGTACGGTGGGCCCCCGCCATGACCATGACCCCACCGGGGGCGCCACGCAGGACCCTGACCCCGAGCCGCTCGGTGCCCTGGTCGGCGACCGGGTGGGGGACCTGGACCGACCAGCGCGGGCGCGCGCCGAGGTCGACGTAGACGCGACCCCAGCCCCGGTTGGCGGAGCCGGACCGGCCCGCCGCGTCGGAGACCTCCGCGAAGCGGCGTCCGCCGGCCGTGTCGGTGAACGTGTCGAGCCTGTAGTCCACCTCGGCCAGCCGAGTGCGCGCCGAGTCGACATTCCCCTCGAACAGGGAAGAAACACCCTCGACGATGATCGCCTTCTCGGCCTGCGTGGGCGCGCGATAGCCACCCGTGGCGCCGAATTCCGCGGCGAAGCGGGTGACCCGGCCGAGCAGGTCTATGTCCTCCGCCACAGGTGACGCAGAGGGCGCTGCTCCCTTTTCAGTCGAATTGGTCGGATCAAAAGCGGCGTAAACCACCAGCGACATGATCACACCGCAGATGATCGCGCCAATCGTTACGTCCTTTGTGAACTTCACAGTCTTCACTGGCTGAAAATAGCTGAGTGAAAATCGCCCCTACCCGTCCGGTCTCCATCCCGACCCGCGCCGCGCTCCTCATCCTCCCGCTGAGCCTCTCGCTCGCGGGGTGCGGCCCGCTCGGCGGCCTGCAGGAGAAGCCGGGGACGACGGCGGGCGAAGCGGCGGACGGAAGCGCCGGGAGCACGGGCCGGGCCTTCACTGTCGCCGCCGCGGGCGACATCCTCATCCACCCGCAGCTGACCGACCAGGCGGCGCGGGACGCCAAGGCGGCCGGGCACACGGGGTACGACTTCGACCGGATCATGGCGGGGGTCAAGCCGGTCATCAGCAAGGCCGACCTCGGCATCTGCCACATGGAGCCGGTCCTGGGCCGGGCGAACGGCCCCTTCCAGACCTACCCCGACTTCCTTGTCCCGCCGCAGATCGCCAAGACGATCAAGAGCATCGGGTACGACACCTGTTCGACGGCCTCGAACCACACCCTCGACCACGGCCCGGAGGGCGTGTTTCGCACCCTGGACACCCTGGACCGGGAGGGCCTCAAGCACACCGGCTCCGCCCGGAGCAAGGAAGAGGACGACAAGCCTCTGATCCTGGACGTCAAGGGTGTCAAGGTCGGGCAGATCTCCTTCTCCTTCGGCTTCAACGGGCGCGAGGTTCCCAAGGACAAGCCCTGGCTGGCCAACCTCACCAGCTTCAAGGCCATCGCCGCGGCCGAGAAGAAGGCCCGCGCGGCCGGCGCCGAGGTGGTGATCCTCTCCATCCACTGGGGCCGCGAGCACCAGCCGAACGCGAGCAACCCGCAGCTGGAACTGTCTCGCCGGATCGCCAAGGAGACCGGGATCAACCTGGTCATCGGCCACCACGCCCACGTCGTGCAGCCGATGGAGAAGGTCGACGGCATGTGGGTCGCGTACGGGCTCGGCAACCAGCTCGCCCGCCACGATGTGCCCAGCGGTCTGACCGAGGAGGGCGCCATCGGCTGGTTCGAGTTCAGCGAGAAGAACGGCACGTGGGACGTCGCGGCCCGTTTCGTGCCCACCTTCACTGACATCCCGCCGGACCCCGAGAGCACCCCGGGGTCGGACCTGCCCGGAACGAACACCGAGCCGGTACGCGACCACCGCCTGGTCGATGTCGTTGAGGCCCTCCAGAATGACAAGAACCTGCTGCCGGAACAGCGCGCCCGCTACCGCCTGGCCTTCGAGCGCACCCAGGGCACCATGCTCAACCGCGGCGCCGGCAAGGACGGACTGCGACCCCTGCGGGACCTGCCCGGGTGACCCCACCCCGCGCACCAGCCCTCGTACGTACGACCTCCCGCTCTTCAGTCCAGGAAGGACACCCCGCCGTGGCCGCAACCCGCAACAAGCGGCGGCGCAAGGCCGGCCGCAGGGCCGACATGTCACTGATCGGCGGCATCAGGCCGCCGATCACCGTGCTGTCGGTGCTGCTGCTCGCCCTGGCGGGGTTCACGGCGCTGAGCCTGGGCAGCGTCCGCGAGGACCGGCTGCCCGCAGCCGTGCTCACCTCCCAGCAGCACTTCGCCGAGGACGGCGCGATCGCCCTGCGCGCCTCGCTGGACGAGAGCGTCACCGACCTCGACCGGGCCGCGACCCTGTTCTCCACCGGGAAGCCCGTCGCCCCTGACGCCGTGCTCGACAAGATAGGCAGCGTCTACCAGAAGTGGCGCGGCACCGCGGTCGTCGAGATCAGCTCGGGCCGGCTGCTGGCCGCCCGCGGCGAGAACCTCCCCCTGACCGCGATCGACCGCACCCGGCTCTCCGGCGAGAGCGGCCTGGCCCCCCGTATGGTCAAACTCGCCAACGGCGAGACCCGGCTGCTCACCCTCTCCCTGCTGTCCTGGAAGGGCCAGCCCCAGCAGCTGCTGGTCGCCTCCAGCAGCCTGCGCTTTCCCGGCATCAGCCTCGGCAACTTCCGGGCCATCGCCGTCGTCGGCGCCGACGGCACGGTACTCAGCAACGACGGCATTCCCGAGCCCGAGATGGTCCTCACCGATCTCCAGCGCGCCGACGTCAAACGCGACATCAAGCAGCTCGACTCCTTCGCCAAGACGGCGGCCAAGCGAACAAAGGCCAACCCCCTGACCGCGAAGGAACCCGGCTCCGGCGGCTTTCTCGGCGTCAGCGGCAGCCTGATGGGAGGCGAATGGGGCGGTGAACGCGCCGCCGCTGGCTACGCGCGCCTCGCCGGTCCCGAACCGGGCGTCGGCACCAGCGCCACCAGCCTGGAGCTGACCGTCGTCGCCATGGTCAACGTCGCGCAGAACCCCGCGCGCACCTCCGACGCCTTCGCCGGGCTGGTCCTGGCCGGCGCCCTGCTGCTGGTCGGCGCCCTGGTCGTCGCCCTGCTCCTCGGCACCGTGCAGCGCCCGCTGATCGCCCTGTTCCTGGAGAGCCGGCGCCTGACCCGCGGTGACCTGACCCGCCCGGTGTCCGTCCCCCGCGGCAGTGAGGCAGCCCGGATCGCGACCGCCCTGGAGCAGTTGCGCGGCCAACTGCTGGACGACGCGGCCCCGGCGCCCGTCTCCGGCGGCAGGCAAAAGCGCCGTACGGGCGCCCGCGTGCTCCTCGCGCTGTGCGGGGTCCGGCTCCTGGCCTGGTGCGTGCCGCTGGGCCTGCTGGTCAACCGGGCCGACGAAGACGTCGTCGTACCGCAGCAGCTGGTCAACGACCAGCGGGAGCGCACCGACACCCTCAACGACCGGATCCGGCGCGCCCTCAACGAGGGCCAGGCTGACCTGCTGTCCGTCGCCTCGCTGATGGGCGACGACACGAGCCCGCAGCACATGACCACCGTCCTGGAGCACACCGCCCGGGAACACCTGCGCTACGCGTCCCTGTACGTGCTTGACGGCACCGGCGAGGTTCTCGCCCGCGCGGGCGGCGCACCGCAGGCCACCAGCGGCAAGGGACCCCGCAAGGAGCAGATCGCCCTCCACGACGGCGGCAAGGAACCCGTCGTCGTCGCGACCGCCCTGATCCCGGGCCGAGGCGGCGCGGCGGTGGTCGGCGAGCTGCGCATCGACTTCCTCAACTCGCTGCTCAGACGGCCGGGTCTGGGAGAGATCCGGGTGGTCGACTCCCAGCACCGGATCATCGCCTCCAACAGCGGCTACCGCGCCTTCGAGAAGCTCGACGACGAGCGGCTCGACGCCCTCGTCGCAGGCTCCGCCCTCAAGGTCGGCATGTCCCCGCGGCCCGGCAGCATCCTCTACCGCAGCGGCGGCGACCACGTCATCGCGGCCGCCGCGCCGTTCGTGGGCGGCGGCGCCGCCAAGCCCATGGACTGGACCGTGGTCAGCTGGCAATCCGCCAAGGGCCTGGCCATCCACGAGTACAGCCTGCAGAACCGCACCGTCCTCGCTGGCCTGCTCGGCTTCGCGGTCGGCGCGGCCTGCCTGGGCTGGCTCCGGATCATCGTGGTCGTCCCGCTGCGCGAACTCGCCCGGCGCGCCGAGGCCCTCGCCGACGGCGACAGGCGCACGGTGCTGTACCCCCGCCACCACGACGAGGTGGGTGCCGTGACGCGCAGCCTGGAGATCATCCGCCAGCAGCTCCTGCAGCGACAGCAGCAGCGCAAGCAGGCCGCCGGGCGGCCGTCCGCCCCGGCCGGAAGGAACTGATCTCCCGTGCTCTTCCTCTACTGCGTGCTGCTCGTCTGCTGCGCGATCATGCTCGTCGCGGGCATCGTGGAGCAGCGGCGGCACTTCGCCAGCCTGCACCGGATACCGAACCGGGTGCTGGTCAACGGCATCCGCGGCAAGAGTTCCATCACCCGGCTGTGTGCGGGGGCGCTGCGCGGCGGCGGTCTGACCACGGTCGCCAAGACCACCGGCACGGCGGCCCGGTTCATCCACCCGGACGCCACCGAGGAACCCGTCTACCGCAAGTTCGGCATCGCCAACGTCGTGGAGCAGATCGGTATCGTGCGGCGCGCCTCCGCCTACCGTCCGGACGCACTGGTCATGGAGTGCATGGCGGTCATGCCGGCGCTGCAGGAGATCAACCAGTCCAAGCTGATCCAGTCGACCATCGGCGTCCTGTGCAACGTCCGCGAGGACCACGTCGCCGAGATGGGCCCGACCCTCGACGACATCGCGCGTTCCCTGTCCCGGTCGATGCCGTACGGCGGGATCTGCGTCACCGCCGAGAAGGAGCGCTTCGACGTCCTCCAGGAGGAGGCCGACGCCCGCGACTGCCGGCTGCTGTACGCCGACCCCGACACGGTCAGCGACGAGGAGCTGCGCGGCTTCAGCTGGTTCACCTTCAAGGAGAACGTTGCCATCGCGCTCCTCGTCGCCGAGCTCCTCGGCGTCGACCGGGACACCGCCCTGCAGGGGATGTACGAGGCCCCGCCGGACCCGGGTGTGCTCTCGGTCGAGCGGTACCTGGCCCCCGGCGGGAAGCGGCTGCGGTTCGCCAACGTCTTCGCGGCGAACGACCCCGAGTCGACGCTGATGAACATCAACCAGCTGCTGGACCTGGGTGCGGTGGACCGCCCCCTGAGCGTGGTGATCAACTGCCGGCCCGACCGGGTCGAGCGCAACGGCCAGATGGGTTCGATCATCCCCGAACTGCGGCCGGACAAGGTCTTCGTGATCGGCCACCCCGCAAAGAGCGCCATCGACGCGATCCCGGCAGAGTGGCGCGACCGCGCCGTCGACCTGGGCGGCGACCACCGTGACGGCGACGAGTTCATGCAGGAACTGCTGGGGCACCTCGGCCCCAGCTCCTCGCTCGTCGCCATCGGCAACATCCACGGGCAGGGCGAGGTACTGCTGGAGCACCTCGCGGAGCTGCCGGCGGACGACGCGGACGACTCCGAGGACTGGGACCAGGTACCGCACGAGGAGCCGACGGGGCAGTTCACCCGCCCCCTCGACCCGTACGCGGACGCCCCGTACGGCCAGGACCCGTACGGCCAGGACCTGTACAGGCAGGACCCGTACGCGCAGGTAACGAACCCGCAGGTCTCGAACGGCGGCCGCTCGTACGCGCAGGTCCCAGGCCAGGTCCCGAACGGCCACGACTCCTACGTTCCGGCCCCGCGGGTGCCGCTCCCGTTCGCACAGGCCCCGCAGGCGGCCCCGCCACACGTCCACGCACCCGACCCCTACGGCATCGGCGCTGCCAAGCCCGTACCGGCCTGGCCGCAGCATCAGTCGCAGCCGCAGCAGATCCACCCGAGCCCCCCGCCGGGGCAGTGGCAGAAGCCAGGAGAAACTCGTTGATCCCCGCCGTCCTCACCCCGGAGATCGCCGCGATCGGCATTGCCCTGGGTCTGCTGTTCTCGCTCGTCTGCTACCTCACGACCAACCTCTCTCCCGGCGGAATGATCACCCCCGGTTGGCTGGCGCTGACCCTCCTGGAGGACCTCCAGCGAGCCGCCCTCGTGGTCGGCGTGACCGTCACGACCTACGTGCTGACGCTGGTCGTGCAGCGCTTCGTGATCCTCTACGGCAAGCGGCTGTTCGCGGCCGTCGTGCTGCTCGGCGTCCTCATCCAGGCCACCGTGGTGATCGTGCTCCAGATGGAATTCCCGCTCCTCTACACGAACCAGACGCTCGGCTTCATCGTGCCGGGCCTGATCGGCTACCAGCTGGTCCGCCAGCCGAAGGGGGCCACCCTGCTCGCCACCGGCAGCACCACGCTCATGACGTACGTCGTGCTGACCGCCGGCATCCTGCTCGGCGTCATGCCGGCCGCGTAGCCCCCGAAAAACCCGCGCCCGCGCCCGTCCTCAATCGCTCCGGAGCCCCCCGCATGACCGCCAAGTCGAAGAGCCGCACACGTTCCGCACTGCACGCGGCCCTCGTGCTCGCGCTGCTGGCCGGCAGCGCCTACCTCACGTACGAACTGCGCGCTGAGGAGCAGGCCAAGGCGCCCGCCGTCCAGGTCGTCGACGACAAGAACATCGCGGCCGGCGCCGACGCGGGCGAGGCGGGCGCCCAGAAGTGGGAACGGCTCCAGAGCCCCGACCGGTCGGTGATGCGCGACGGCACCGGGCAGGTGCTGGCCACCTTCACCGACGGCGCCCGCACGGCCACCCTCACCGGGCCAAGCCGCACGTTCACCGAGCCAGCCAACACCACGACCAGGGTCGTGACCGAAAACTGGGTCCGCCTCATGCCGGAGCCGTGGAAGCCGGGCGCGGAGAACCAGCAGTGGTTCGGGGAGTGGTTCAAAAAGTACTTCGGGAGCCAGGAGGACGACATCTTCGCGATGGCCTTCCAATACGGCGACCAAGCTCCGGTGAAGAAGGACGCGCAGGGCACCTCGTACGCGGGTGACGCCTCCTTCGGCCCGCTCAACCCCACCGGCTCGGCCGGCAACGACCTGCGCCTGGAGCAGTCCGACTTCTACGACTACCTGGGCACCCCGTACACCTTCCGCAACGGAACCAAGAAGCAGGCCCAGACGGCCCGGTACCGATCCATGGACTGCTCCGGCTTCATCCGCACCGTCTTCGGCTACCGGGCCCGCTACCCGCTCCTGCCCGATGACAAGCCCGGCTCCGGCCTGCTGCGGACCGCGAACGGCATGGCCCGCGCCGCCCTGGGCACAGACGTCCTCCCCCTCAAGGGCGTCGGCCCGCAGGACCGGCCCGTCAACATCGACGTGATCCAGCCGGGCGACCTGCTGTTCTTCAAGCTCGACGCGCGCACCAAGGACCGTCTCGACCACACGGGCATCTACCTGGGCACCGACACCGACGGCCACAAGATCTTCATCTCCAGCCGGGAAGAGGCCAACGGCCCGACCATCGGTGACAAGGGCGGTACCTCGCGCCTCGACGGCAACGGCTACTACGCGACGACCCTGCGCAGCGCGAAGCGGCTCTAGATGGTGGGTGCGGTATCCGGCGGGGGCCAGCTCCCGCCGTCCCCACCCCGCGGCCACGGCGGGATGCCGACCGACCGGCTGGACCAGCCACCAGGCCGGAGCGGGACGTGAGCTCGGCCGCCTCGCCGGCCGAGGCCAGCGCCGACCTACGCAGCCGGATGGGCAGAGGCCAACGCCACTGGCGGCCGGGCGCCGGAGACCCCGAGAGCAGTCAGGGCGTCGCGCTGGCTCAGCAGCGCCGACCCCGGCCCCGCGCAGGAATCCAGTGCCACGTGGGCGGTGACATCGCAGCTGCCGTCCGGCACCGCCGGCGTGGGTGTGGCCAGTCCACCGCCACCGCCAGGCCCCTCGCCCGGTTGGCCCGTCCGACGGGGCCGGGGAGCCGTTCGCGGAGGCTGACCGGTAGGCCTCCTGGCGCTGGAACCGGGCCTGGTCTGCACCTCGCCTGCCCCAGCGCTCCGCGACGGTGAAAACCGTGTCGGAGCCGCTGTCGGCCTACTCACGCTCGGGCCACGGCTACCCGCGGAGCTGAGCCGGGACGGGTGGGAGTTCGCCGGGGGCGGGGGAGGGCGGGTCGCGGCCCGGGGAGGCAGGGGCCGGGGTGGTCCGGCCGTGGTGCTCTGCCAGGACAGATGCGGAGGAGGCGATTCCCGGTCGCCCGAAAGAGGAGTACGTCCTTACGGCCACGGGGCCGGACGGATGGGCTCTGGACCGCGCCCCAGCGAACCTTGCACAGGGGGCAGGTCAGCGGCTGTGCGTCCGGCCAGGAGCGGCGGGCGCGCGCTGAGTGGAACGGCCCGTACATGGCGGCGTGCTCGTAGACGATGTCAGGCTGGTCCCGGTAGGTGTGTCCCAGCCCGATCAATCTTCGACGAGCAAGATCGTGCACGCCTTCGGCAAGTGCTGGTAGGCGCGTGAGGAGTCGGCGCGGGCATACCCAGGGCCACATAGCCCCGTATGCCTCAATCAGGGTATCCACCAAGTCGTCACCGTCACCCGTCCACACCGTGGTGAATCGTGTCTGATCGGTGTTGTTCCACCCGTAGGGATTGAACCCGCCGTATGGGTCTTTGTGTCTGAATGACCAGTCCCGCTCGCTACCCCGATTGTCCTGTCCGGCACTCATCCAAGGCCTCCTTCCGCCAGCCGTAGGCGAGCCGACGAGCTGTGAGCCCTGTTAGTACGCAGCCCACCGAACCGTTGATCCTATAAGGCTTTAGTTCCTCGACGACCGGCCTGATGCCGCCCCACTCCTCCATTGCGAGCGGCAGCGTTGTCGGCCTTCGTTGTCTGTGGCGGACCAGCAATGGTTTTACGCAGCGCGTTCGTGCCGCCTGAGACCTGCTATGCCTGCGTGTGACGGAGGGCCCCACATACGGATGGGGTCAGGGGACCAGTGACAGATTTCGCTGTGCGGCAAAGTTGTCCATCTGGCGGCCACCGGAGAGGGGGGTCAGGGTGAGACCGAACAGAAGTCTGTTCAGTTCCTCGCCGGTCAGCCCCAGTTCTGCTGCAACATCGGCAGGCTTGATGTGTTTTGTGCGAAGCGCAGTGAAGACCTTGGTCAGCACCTGCGACGTTTCTCGCTGCCCCATGCCCTCGGGCTCGTCGGACCGGTACCCCAATCGACTCAGCTCCGCACACGTCGAGCGGTACTGCCAGTCCGTGAGGAGGCTCAGGTCGTGCATGCGATAGGTCAAGGCCATGGCGGACACGTTCCAGATCCGCTTGCCCCGGATGATCTGGTCGACATGCGCGCCTGAGGGCATGTGCCCGAGGACGCTGGCCCTGGGCATCAGAAACGCAGAGGCGAACTCATTGGCCTGTCGTTCAGCTTCGGGGCCGGAGCACGCGTGCTCGCTACCGTGCATGACGAGGTGCCCGAGTTCGTGGGCAGCGTCGAAGCGGCCTCGCTCGGCCGACTTGAGTGTGTTGAGGAACACGAAGGGTACGCCGTCACGCCACACCGCGAAGGCATCGACCTCGGCGTGGTCGGGGTCCAGGGAGAACACGCGCACCCCATGGGCCTCCAAGAGGTGGACCATGTTGGGTGCCGGCGCATCGCCCAGACCCCATCGGGTGCGGACCATGCCGGCGGCTGTTTCCGGGTCAGGTTTGCCCAGTGAGGGCACGTCTACGGCTGGGAGCTGGAACCTTCCGTCGATCCAGTCGTACAGCATCGCAGCTAGCGTTCCGGACGCCCGCGCGGCATCCAGTACCCGTGCCGAGGTCTTGCTGCGAGCCCTCCAGGAGATCCCTTCGGAAGGAAATTCGTCCAGCCCCGGCCCTTCGAAGAAGACGGCGGGAAAATCCAATGCTGAGGTGATCTTGGCCAGAGTGTCAGGACGCGGAGAGGTGCGGCCGGTCTCGTAGTTGGAAAGGCTCTGCAGCGACACCCCGGCTTGTTCAGACAGTTCGGCGAGGGTCAGGCCCCTGCGCCTGCGGGCCAGTGCGATACGGGACGGGGTCACCATGGGAGGCTGCCTCAGCTATCGGTGGTGCACGGTAGGGCGACGGGGTCAGCCGCCCTACCGACGGGCTCAGCGGAAGTCGACGGTGATGTCGATCTCTTCAGGCCCATCATCGTTCAAATGTTCGATTCCGTCCATCCGGAGCGGAGGGAGCGGAATCCGCCGTCGCCATTCGATCACGAAACCATCCGCGAACCGCTTAGGCTGCGACAACTCACAGTCGATCCGCACTTCGTCCCCAACCTGCGTGCGGAATGCAACCAGGAACCACGTCTTGAGCGCGAAGGCCTCCTCCTCGCTCAGTGCCACGCCCTTGGGTCCGGCGTCAGCCGCGAACAGGGCTGTCTGGATATGTGGGGCACCCTCGCCTGCATTGGCCCGGGTGACCTGCTCGGTGGCCAGGCCGCGTCGACGCGCGTTCTTCGGGTCCAGGCTCGCCTGCCCCGTGGCCGCATCACCGGCCATCACGCCGATCGCGACCGACCGGTCGGCGCGGCAGACCAGCTCAAGGCGGCCATGTACGAGCCGAGCCCACCCCTCGTGCTCGATATGCAACTCGCGTAGGGTGCGGACCTGCGCCTCGTAGGCCCGCCGGCCTGCCGTTCCCGTCGGATCGTTGGGGACAGCGGTTCGCCTCGCCGCCTCGCCTGCACGCAAGACGCGGTGCAGGAACTCCAACCTGGTCCCCAGGCCCCCCAGCTGCACCCGTACATCATCGGGTTCTGAGGGCGGCGTTACGAGGGGCAGGGTCAATGAGGCCTCCGGGAGTCGACAGAAACGTATAAGAACCCTACCGCAGATGCGGTCCCATATTTATAAGAACGAGCAAGCTGGCATGTCAGCACACTCACCTACCTGCAAGAGAGTTGTCTCAACAGAGCGAGGGCACTGCAACGCCTGCCGTGGCCTGGGAGTGCTCACGTCCCGTCAGAGCCGGGTCCAGGCCCAGGTCGTCGCGAGCCGTCTGAGAGGCGCGAAAAATGCCCACCGCTGCGCCTTTCTCTGACCTGCGATGCCGCAGACAGATGAGCGTGGGTGCGCACCATCCGGTGGGGGAGTGCGGTGCATCGTGCACTGCGCACCGCACCGGTGCGCACTGCCGTGGCCACCTCGCTCCGTCGCAGCCCCCACACAGCGGTCTCTTCCGCCTGGCGCCGCGCAAGGCGTGATTGGGCGGGCCAGGCTCCGCGCCTGGGTGTCCCTCGTGATCCGGTCGTGCTGCCTTCCAGCACCTGACGGTGATCACGCCACCGCCCACGAGCCCGGCCCGCTGGCGGCAACAACGGTGCGATCACCGCCCACGCGGCATCAGACAACTCGGCTTCCCTCACGACCGGACCAACGATCCGATGATCGGAAAGGCGCCCCTCCTAGGGTTCAGGGCAGTTGTACTGCTCGGGCAGGGGAACGGTGACGCAGTACCGGCCCCGGCCGCGGGTCTCTTCAACGACGGCATCGGGAACGGTGAAGACGGCGGTCTTCGAGGGGGGCATCAGGACCGTGCCGATCTGGCGGACGAGTGAGGCCTTGTCCGAGGAGGGGTCGATCGCGTAGAGCCCCACGGGCAGCCGCGTTCCGGGCTGGAATCCGTAGACGAGGATGCGGTGGCTGCCGTGGTCCAGGGCCATGCGGTCGGTCCTGTCCGGGAGTTCCACAGGATGGCTGTGCCGGGCCGTGAGTTCTCCCTGGGTCGCCTCGATCGTGAGTTCGCCGGCGGCGGCGAGGGCTTCGCGCGCCGTGTCGGGCGGCACGAACCACCATTTCTCGCTCTGCAGTACGCCGTCGCCCTGCCCGTGCACCGTGAGCTCCCGCCCGGTGAAGAGCGAATCGGCCGGTTCCAGCTTCGCGTGGGTGAGGGCGGAGGAGGTGGGCCGGGCCGTGGTCGTGTACTGGCGGCCGCCGGCGTCGACGGTCACCCGGACCGGCTCGTCGGGCGAGAAACCGCTCAAACAGAGCGCCACCTCGTTGGGGGTGAGGACCGGGTCCCGTCCCGTGATGTTCCCGATCCAGACCGAGGGCGGGTCACCGAGGCCCGGGATCCTGCCCGGGTCCGCGGCGCAGTCCGGGGCGGCCCCGTCGCCCGCCGCGAGGACGGTGATCTGCTGTGCCAGTAGGAGGTCCGTGGCCGGGTCGGTGGTCGTGCCGGAGGAGGTGCGCGGGGCGCCGGAGGTGGGCGGCGCGCTGGTGGGGCGGCTCGTGGTGACCGTGGCGGTCGGCGGGCCGGTGGCAGGGCCCGTGGGGCCGGACGGCGACGGGGAGCCGGAGCCGCACCCGGTGACGAGCCATCCCAGAACGACGATGCCTGGGAGCAGCGTTCTCTTCCTCACGTGTATCACGGTCCTTTCGACGGTCGGCCGCTCGGCCCGGCGCACCGGGCCCCGACGGCCGTGGCCTGTTGCCGGAGGGCGTTCGCGACTTCCTCGTGGCGCTGCGCGGTGATCTCTCTATTGGTCTCGGCCTTGTGGAGCTGATCGAGCGCGTCCCGAAGGTCCGCGCAGCCCGCGTCCAGTTCTCCGCGCTGGAACTCCCAGGAGGCCGCGAGCGCCTGCCAGAGCCCGCGCCGGGCGAACCCGCGCTCCTTCGCGATCGCCTCCTTGATGGTGGAGATGGCTCCGGCCAGGTCTCCGCGTCCAAAGGCGTGCACCGCCGCGACGGAGATGGCCAGCACCCGCAGCTCCTTGACCGCGTCGCCGCCCTCGGCGGAGCGGACGCGCTGGAGGGCCCGGCCGATTGTCCCGTCATCGGGGACGAGCCGCGCCGTCACCCTGCACTGCTCCACCTGGGCCAGGTTCACGGAAGCCCGCAGCCGGCCGACTTCGGAGAAGGCGTTGTCGGCCGCGAGCCGCCGGAGCTCTGCCGAGGAGGCGGCCAGAGCCTCGGCGTCCACCGTGCCTGGGTGGCAGCTCGGCGACGGGCCGAGCGCCAGCTGGTACCGCGAACCCGCGAGGCTGAGGCGGGCGCGCAGCGCGATCGGGCCGTTCGGGTCGATGGCCTGGTAGTCGGCGCGGGCCGCTTCGAAGTAGGGCTTGCGCCCGGCGGCCGGGAGGCCGACGGCAACCTGCTCGAGGGAGTGTCCGCGGAAGAGGCGGACCAGGTCGGCCGTCACGAATTCGGCGCCGTCGTCCCGGGTTCCGCCCACGCCCGACGGCAGCAGCCGGTCCAGCGCACTGCGCGCGTCAGCGACCCTGCCGCTCCGCCAGAGGTCGAGGGCGTGGGTGAATCCGGCCAGTCCGTGCGTCCGGCGGGCCAGTTCGGTGATCACGTGTCCGCGGCCCGTGGCGGAGTTCCAGTCCTGGTCGAGCCAGATCTGGCCGCCGAGGTACCAGCCAGCGAGTTCGGGTGCGTGGACCACCTGCGCGGCCCGTACGTAGACGGCGGGCCGGAGGCCGATCTGCCCGGAGGCGTCGGTGGTGACGAGGCCGCCGATGACGATCCCGGCGTTGGTCTGGTCGACGAAGCCAGCCGTCCAGTCGTCCAGCTTCCGATGGTCCTGCCCCGCCTTGCCGAGCACGCTCAGCGGAGGCGAGGTCACCCGGGCGTAGTCGCGTGCCGTGCTTCCCTCCGGCAGTTGATCCTTCGACAGGGCCGCGGTGAAGGCCTCCGACACGTCGTCCAGGACCTGCTGGTCCTGGCCCGCGCCGACGCCCTCGAAGCCGACCACGGCCACGTCCTGCGTACCGGGCAGCCGGACCAGCTCGGGTGGGGGCGGACGGGGCTGGAAGACGACCACCAAGGCGGCGCAGGTGAGCATGAAGCCCGCCAGGCCGGCGACGAAGAACCAGCGCGCACGACGGGACAGCGTGGGGCGGTCCTTGAACTCCTTCCTGACGGCGACGATCCCACCGACCAGGACCGCGAACACGAGGAGAACGGCGGCTACGGGGCTGGACTTGATGCCGAACAACTGCAGCAGCGGACCCAGGGCCGCCGAGAGCAGCGTGGTGGCGAGCGCGAGCAGACCCAGTACCCACGGAGGGTTGCCGGAACCGCTCTCCGACGCCTGCGGTGTACGGTCAGCGGGGTTCTCGTCCGGAGCGTCCGGCCCAGGGCCGTCCAGGATGACCTCCCTTCGGAACACGGTTCGCGTACGGGCCTCCACCCACCATCCCGGCACCGGGGACACCCCTGCCCGTGGCGCGCCTCGCCGGGCCGCCCACTCCCCACGTTCGGGTGAGCGGCTGCCTGGCCGACTCCGGAAGCGCACCAGGAACGCGTAGCTCGGGCGACTCGAAGGAAGCGAGGTGAGCACCCCCGCCGCCCGCTGGATCGACGCCCAGCTGGGGGTGATGGTCTGCGGGGGAGCGTCAGTGGAACATCGCCATCTGAATGTCAGTGGCGCATCCCTAGTGACCTGGTAGTTGGCACTGACAGTCAGCGCGCACCTGTCGCTGACGCGAGTGACGACTGGCCAGGTCATTCTCACGCCGACTGCCAGGCGGATCCGGCTGCGTGTGTGGTCGGGTGTAGGTGATGATGAGCCGGTGAGTACCACCACCGTCGTCGACTCGCGCGTTTCCCACGAACCTGGGCGTGCGCTCTTCCCCGATCAGCTCCGGGGGCTCGACACGGTGGTCAGACACCTGCACCGTCCGGGCACCCGCGGGCTGTACGTGTCGGCGACGGGAACAGGCAAGACGGTCGTCGGGATCCGGACGGCGCTCGCGCTGCGCGCCCGCCTAATCCTCGTGGTGGTACCCACGCTGGACCTTGCCACGCAGACCGCGTTGGCGTGGCGGGCGGACGGCTACGCGCACCACCTGATCATCGTGTCCTCGATGGACGCCGCCGGCCACGGCGCGCTCGCGGCAGCGCAGGTCGGCTCGACCGGCGATCCGGCGGCGCTGGCCGCCCTGCTGTCGGTGGTCGGCCCAGGGCCGGACCAGATCCCGTTCCTGACCGTGGTGTGCACCTACGACTCCCTGGACAAGATCCGCGACGCCCAGCACAGCGGCCGTCCGGTGCCGCCGTTCGATTTGGCGATCATGGACGAGGCGCACCGGATCGCGGGCCGTCCGGACAAGAAGTGGACGGTCATCAACGACGGCGCGGCCATCCGGGCGGACCGCCGCCTCTACATGACCGCGACCCCGCGCAGCTTCGCCGCCCCCGAGGTGTCGGACTCCGCCAGCCTGATCCGCCCGCGCCGCCACCGCCCCGCCGCCGAGCCGGCCGACGCGTCCGCCAACTCGATGGACAACGAGGCCGTCTACGGCCGGAAGATCTTCGAATACCCTCTCGCGACTGCCATCGCGGACGGCAGAGCCGCGGATTACCGGATCGTAGTTCCCACGATCACCGACGCAGACCTCCGCGCCCTCCTCAACGTCCCCCCACCCGGCACCGCCGATACCGCGGCCGCGGGCGGAGGGACTGCCCATGGCGGGGCTGGGGAGGCCGCGGCGCGGACCACCGCGCTGCACCTGGCCGTCCTCAAGGCCATGACCCAGCACAGCCTGCGCAGGGTGCTGGTGTACTTCCACCTCGTCGAGGACGCCACACGGTTCACCCACGAGCTCGGCCACTCCCTGCGCCTGCTCAGGCGCAACGCCCCCCACCTGTGCCCCGACCTCGACCCGGCCCTGTTCTTCGTCCACGGGGACCACACCCCCGACGAACGAGCCGGCATCTTCACCGCCTTCGCCGCCGCCCCCCGCGCGATCATGACGAACGCGAAACTCATCTCGGAGGGCGTCGACATCCCCAGCGTCGACGCCATCGTCTTCGCCGACCCCACCCGCAGCGTCATCCGCTGCGTCCAAGCCCTCGGCCGCGCCCTGAGACTCGACGTCTCCGGCAAGACCGCCTCCCTGATCGTCCCCGCCTACCTCCCGCCGGACGCCGACCCAGAAGACATCCTCGGCACCGCCTACGAGCCCGTGTGGGCGATCACCACTGCACTGGCGAGCCACGACCACCGCATCGTGGAACGGCTCCCGGACAAGGCGAACCGGCTCCCCAAGGAGACCAGCGCGCTGGTCTCCAAGCGCTGGCACTTCGACTTCACCCTCCACCCCGAACGCATCGCCCGCGCCATGGACCTGATCGCGTTCAACCCCCGCGGCCCGCTGAGCCGCTCCCGCCGCGCGGGCCTCGCCGCCGCACAGGCCTTCCACGACGACTACGGCCACCTCGACGTCCCCGCCGACCCGATCGGCTTCGAGCTGGGCCGCTTCATCAACACGATGCGCGACGCCCGGGCAGCCGGCCGCCTCGACCCGGAGTGGATCGCCGAACTCGACGCGCTCGGCATGATCTGGGACAAACACCAGGCCGCATGGCGCGCCCGCCTCACGGTAGCCGCCGACTACCACGCGACACACGGCCACCTCGCCGCCCCCGCCACCACCCCGATCGGCGCCTGGCTCGCAGAGCAGCGCTCCCACGCCGCCAAGGACCAGCTCGCCCCGCAGCGGGCTGCCGACCTGGCCGCACTCGACCCCCACTGGCAACTCCCGCACGGTCCCGACTGGCACCGCAAATACCACCTGCTGCGCCACCACCTCGAAACCGGCCGCCCCCTCACCGCCGACACCACCGCCGGCAGCGTCAGCCTCGGAGGCTGGGCCGTCCGCCAGCTCACCCACTGGACCACCCTGGAGACCGGCCAGCACGTGCTCCTGGAAGCCCTCGGCCTCACCCCGGCCACCGCCAGCCTGGCCCCCCGCCCGACAGCCCGCCGCACCTTCGCCCAGACCGTCCAGCTCCTCGAACTGTTCCTCCACCGCGAACACCGCGCCCCCACAGCCCGCGAAACCATCACCGTCGACGGTGACACCGTCAAGATCGGCCCATGGTTCGCCAAGACACGCACCAAGATGCGCGCCGGCCAACTCGACCCCAAACACGCCCAACTCATCGCAGCGCTCTTCGACAGCGACTGGACCGACGAAGACCCTGCCCCGGCCTTCACCTGACCCTGCCGATAGCAATGTCCGGACTACGCGGCCCCATGATGAACAGGAAGCCCCTCCCAAAACCCCCAGGCTTCACTCCTTACCGGCCACCCAAAGAGGCACGACCCCCACATCCAGATTCCCAGAAAGTTTTGAGGGAAGGAAGCAGCGGTCCGAAGCGGCGCGCTGTTAGGCCGATCGCCACTCCCGACGCCTTCACGCTCACGCCTGCCATGATCCCGTCATGGCTATCACCGTCGAGTTCTTCGTGGCACCGGACGATGCGTCAGCGGCCGTAATCGGCCCCCGCTATCGGGTCTGTACGGTCAACGGTGTAACTCCCGATCAAGGAAGTAGCACCTGATGAGCGACGTGACTGTCTCGGTCGAGGCGGTTGAAGAGGTCCGG
>NZ_JBSGZI010000072.1:0-41980 GCF_053610945.1 Streptomyces sp. NPDC054849 | reverse complement strand
GGGGTTGTCCCTGCCGGGGTGCGGTCGGTGGTGCGGTGCCGCGCCGTTGCGGGGGGGCCCCCCCCCCGCCCCCCCCGCCCACCCCCGTCCCCCCGTCGAATCCCCCGTACGCTGATCCCCCGTTGATCCCCCGTACGTCGTGCGTCCTGCGTCATGCGTTCTGCGTGGTGCCGTGTGCGTCCTACGGGCGCGGACCGGACGCGTGGTTGTCCAGCGTCTGGATCTCCTCGCCGGCAGCGGGCTCTTCGGTCGGCTTGATCTCGATGCCCGACGCGTGATTGTCCAGAGTCTCGATCTCGACGCCCGAGGCGTGGTTGTCGAGCGGCTTGACGCCACCGTCGTTCGGCAGGATGTTCTCGTTCGTCGTCATCGATTCTCCTGATGGATGGGTAGGGCCCGTTCGGCGATTCCCCCGATGACCGCCGAACGGGTAGTCCTCCAACCGGCCCGGGCTTCCCCCGTTGCTCCGGGTCGATGCACTTATCGTGCCGCGGGGTGATAAACGAACGATGAACGCCTCGCTCATCCGGCTCCGCCGCAGGTCAGGCTGCGACCTCCGAGGCCAGCAGAGCCTGCACCTCGGCCAGTTCGGCGGACCCCAGCTGCTGGAAGACGGTCTCCGCGTCCCGCCAGCACGCACGTGCGCGGTCGGTCTGGCCCAGTCGGCGCAGCGCTTTGCCCAGCACGGTCAGCACGGTCGCCCGGCGCCACTCCCCGCCGATTCCGCGCAGCGCGATGGCCTGTTCGGCGTGCGAGGCGGCCAGGGTGGGCCGGCGGGCGGCCAGGTGGGCCTCGGCGAGCCGGAAGTGGGTCACGCCCTCCCACAGCGGCTGGCGGTTCTCGTGGAAGAGGGACAACGCCTCGGTGAGCTGCGCGAGGGCCTCGCCGAGCCGGCCCGCCTGGGTCAGGGCGATGCCCAGCGCGTAGCGGCCGTTGGCCAGGCGCAGGGTCAGGCCCATCCGGTCGTAGACGGCGATGCCCTGCTGGGCGAGGTCTATGGCGCTGGTGAGGCGGCCCAGCTCCACGTGGATGCGGGAGAGGTTGCACAGGGCACTGGCCTCACCGACGTTGTTGGCGTCGGCGCGGAAGTTCTCGATGGCCTCCAGCAGGTACCGCTCGCCGTCCGCGTACCGGCCCTCGTAGAGGGCGATGATCCCGCGGTCGTTGGGCGCCCAGCAGCTGGGCAGCGGGTCGCCGGCCTCGCGGGCGAGGGCGGTGGCCTGGCGGGCCTCGTCGTCGGCCTCGGTGAAGCGGCCCGCGACGAGGTGGACGTTGGTGAGGGTGGTGCGGGCGCGTCCCTCTGCGTACGGGTCCTTGGCGGCCTGGGCGGCGTCGCGCAGGGCGGCGGCGGCGGACTCGTACTGCTTGGAGTTGGCCCCGGACTCGGCGAGGTCCTTCGCCGCCCACAGCAGGTCCACGGCCCGGCGCAGGACCAGCGTCTCGCCGCCCCGCACGGCGGCCTGGCGTACGCACGCCAGCAGCGGGTCGGCCTCGGCGTACAGCCAGTCCAGGGCGGCGCGCGGTTCTGCGAAGACCAGCCCGGGGTAGTGGGTGTCGGACAGGTGCGCGGGCAGCCGGTCGCCGGGGCGTTCCAGGGCGTACACCCCCGACGCGGTGGCCAGGTAGAAGTCCAGCAGCCGGTCCAGGGCCGCTTCGCGCCCGCTCGGCGGCTGCTCGTCGCGCTCGGCGCAGGCACGCGCGTAGAGGCGTACGAGGTCGTGGAAGCGGTAGCGGCCGGGGGCGGCGGATTCGAGGAGGGAGCAGTCGACTAAGGCCTCCAGCAGGTCCTCGGTGGCGTGCTCGGGCAGGTCGAGCACGGCGGCGGCCGCGGACAGCGAGATGTCGGGGCCGTCGGCGAGCCCGAGGAGGCGGAAGGCGCGCTGCTGGGCGGGCTCCAGCTGGCCGTACCCCAGCTCGAAGGTGGCTTTGACGGCGAGGTCGCCGGCCTGGAGTTCGTCGAGGCGGCGGCGCTCGTCGGCGAGCTTGGCGGCCAGGACGGAGACGGTCCAGGTGCGGCGGGCGGCGAGGCGGGAGGCGGCGATGCGGATGGCGAGCGGCAGGAAGCCGCAGGCGCCGACGACGTCGAGGGCCGCCTGGCGTTCGGCGCGGACGCGCTCCTCCCCGACGATCCGGGTGAAGAGCTGGAGGGCCTCCTCGGGGCTCATGACGTCGAGGTCGACGAGGTGGGCCCCGGCGAGGCCCGCCATGCGGACCCGGCTGGTGACCAGGGCGGCGCAGCCGGCGGTGCCCGGCAGCAGCGGGCGGACCTGGGCGGCGTCGCGGGCGTTGTCGAGGAGGACCAGGACGCGCCGGCCGTCGAGGGTGGAGCGGTAGAGCGCGGCCCGGTCGGCGGGGGAGTCGGGGATGGCGGTGTCGGGGGTGCCGAGGGCGCGCAGGAAGGAGCCGAGGACGGCCTCCGGTTCGGCGGGGCGGGCCTCGGTGCCCTGGAGGTCGACGTAGAGCTGGCCGTCTGGGAAGTGCGGGCGCGCGGCGTGGGCGACGTGCACGGCGAGGGTGGTCTTGCCGACGCCACCGATCCCGGCGAGCGCGGAGACGGCCATGACCTGATCCTGGGCGCCGCCGGACAGGATGGCGCCGAGCTCGCCGACGAAGCTGGAGCGGCCCGTGAAGTCGGGTACGGTCGCGGGCAGTTGGGCGGGCCTTACAAGAACGGTTGCGGTGGCCGGGGCCGGGTCCTCCGCGCGGGCGAGGTCGGCGTCGGCGTTCAGGATGCGCTGCTGGAGCGCGGCGAGCTCGGGGCGAGGGTCGACGCCCAGTTCGTCGGCGAGGAGCCGGCGGGTGTCGGCGTAGACGGCGAGGGCCTCGGCCTGCCGGCCGCTGCGGTAGAGGGCGAGCATCAGCAGCTCGCGCAGGCGTTCGCGCAGCGGGTGGGCGGCGGTGAGGGCGGTGAGCTCGGAGACGGCCTCGGCGTGGTGGCCGACCTCCAGGTCGAGGTCGAGGCGGGTCTCCAGCAGCTGGAGGCGCCATTCGGAGAGCCGGGTGCGCTCGGTCGAGGCCGCCGGGCCGGGGACTCCGGCGAGCGGCTCGCCCTCCCACAGGTCGAGGGCGCGGGCCAGCAGCGTGCGGGCGAGGACGCGGTCGCCGGCGGCGCGGGCCGCCTCGGCGTCGGCGGCGAGGCTGCGGGCGATGCCGAGGTCGAGGGTGGCGGCGGAGCGCAGCCGGATGGCGTAGCCGCCGGACTCGGTGACGAGCAGCCCGGGGGCGACGACCTTGCGCAGGCGGGAGGCGTACGTCCGGATGGTGGCGAGGGCCTGCTGCGGCGGGTCCTCGCCCCAGATGGCGTCGATGAGCTCGGGCGCGGTGGCGGTGCGGCCGTCGCGCAGCAGGAGGACGGCGAGCAGAGCGCGCTGCTGGGGGGTGCCGGAGGGCAGGGCCTCGGCGCCTCGCCAGGCGCGGACGGGCCCGAGGACGGCGAAGCGGGACTCGCCGGGGGCGGCGGTGGCGTCGGCCGTGGCGGTTGCGCGGACGGGGGTGGCTTCGGCCGCGGCCGTTGCGCGGACGGGGGGTGCGGGTGCGCGGACGGGGGCGGCGGGGCGCGGGGCGGTCCCGTCCGCCGCCGGACCGGAGCCGGGTGCGGGGGTCGTCCCCGGGCCGGTTCCGCGTACGGCGGCGGCCGTAGGGGCCTCGGGGTGTTTCCGCGGGTGCGGGATGGCCGGTACGCCGTCCATCTGTCGTCCCCCTGCCTTCCGTTCGGTGTAAGGGTCAGTCTGCCCTGTCTTGCGCGTACACGTCAGCCCGTCCATGGCCGATCACGGACCAAGTAGCTGACGGTACGTCAGATCAGCGCTACCGTATGAGACATGGAGACCTTCCCGAAGATCATCTCGGTGGACGACCACACGGTTGAGCCTCCCCACGTCTGGCGGGACCGTCTCCCGTCCAGGTACCGGGACACCGGCCCCCGCGTCGTCCGCGCCCCGTTGAAGGAGATGACCTTCCTCGGTGGCAAGTTCGCCCCCGTCATGGGTGCGAAGGGCGACGACGGCCCGATCGGGGACTGGTGGGTGTACGAGGACCTGCACCGGCCGCTCACCCGCCTCGACACCGCCGTCGGGTACGACCGCGACGAGATCAAACTGGAAGTCATCACCTACGAGCAGATGCGCCCGGGGTCCTTCTCGGTTCCCGACCGGCTCGCGGACATGGACGTCAATCACGTCCAGTCGGCGCTCTGCTTCCCGACCTTCCCCCGCTTCTGCGGCCAGACCTTCACCGAGGCCAAGGACCGTGAGCTGGGACTCCTCGGCGTACGGGCCTACAACGACTGGATGGTGGAGGAGTGGTGCGGCCCGGACGCCCGCGGCCGCCTGATCCCGCTCACCCTGATCCCGCTCTGGGACGCCCGCCTGGCCGCCGCGGAGGTCCGCCGCAACGCGGCGCGCGGCGTGCGCGCGGTCGCCTTCTCGGAGATACCCCCGCACCTGGGCCTCCCCTCCATCCACACGGACGACTGGGACCCCTTCCTGGAAGCGTGCAACGAGACCGGCACGGTCATCGCCATGCACATCGGTTCGTCCTCGCGCATGCCGTCCACCTCGGCGGACGCACCGCCGGCGGTGGGCTCCACCATCACCTTCGCCAACTGCTGCTTCTCGATGGTCGACTGGCTGATGAGCGGCAAGTTCGAGCGTTTCCCCCACCTGAAGATCATGTACGCGGAGGGCCAGATCGGCTGGATCCCGTACATCCTCGAACGCGCGAACGTGGTCTGGGAGGAGAACCGCGGCTGGGGCGGAGTCGCCGACAAGGTACTCCGCCCGCCGTCGGAGCTCTTCGCGGAACACGTCTTCGGCTGCTTCTTCGACGACGCCTTCGGCCTGAAGAACCTCGACTCGATCGGCGTCGCGAACGTCCTCTACGAGACGGACTACCCCCACTCGGACTCGACCTGGCCGAAGTCCCGCGAGGTCGGCGAGGCCCAGATGGGCCACCTGGCTCCGGACGTCGTGGACCGCATCGTGCGCGGCAACGCGATCGACCTGCTGGGGCTCACGCCGGACGGCCTGTGGGCGGGTCCGGGGACCTGAGCCCGTAGGCCCCGCCCGGCTCCGCCGCGCACGATCCGGCGCACGGGCGGCTCCCACGACGTGGGGGAGCCGCCCGTTCTGGGTGCGCGGGGCCGGGCTACTTCGGGGTGACCCAGACCTGGCGCTTGTTCGTGTTCGCCGTGTAGAGCTGGACCACGGTGCCGTTGGCGGTCGCGCCGCCGGTCACGTCGAGGACCTTGCCCGACGCCACGTGGACGATCTGGCCCTTGGCGTTGACGGACCAGCGCTGTGCGGCCGATCCGTTGCAGTCGTAGAGGCTGATCTTGTTGCCGTCGGTGCTCGCGTTGCGCGCGTTGTCCAGGCACTTGCCGAACGCGCGGAACGTGCCGTCCTTGCCCAGGATCCACGACTGGGCCGCGGAGCCGTTGCACGTGTAGAGCTGGATCTGCGTGCCGTTGGCCGCCTTGCCGCCCTTGACGTCCAGGCACTTGGCGCCGATTCCGGTCACCCGGCCCTGCGGGGAGAGCGCGGCTCCGGCACCGGCCGCGAGGCGGCGCAGGCCCTGGACGTCGAACTGCTGGACGTATGTGCCGGCGCGCTTGTCCTGGTAGGCGTACGCCGGCGAGCACATGACCGGGAACTGCCCGGAGTCGGTCCCCTTGACGCAGTCGCTCTTGTTGAGGCTCCGGTTGGCGTGCGTCAGGCCCAGCGTGTGCCCGAGCTCGTGGCTGATGTGGTTGCGCATGTACGTCTCGCCCATGGCGGCGGTGGGCTTGCCGGCCGAGGTGAAGAACTCGCTGTCGATGTAGGCGTGGCCGCTGGTCACCGTCTCGGCCACGGACGAGTTGGTGAACCCGCAGCTGAGGTTCGCGCTGCCCGACCCGTCGCGGACCACCTTCCAGCCGGTGCTGCCCATGCTGCCTTCGCCGGCGGGGGGCAGGCAGGGGCGGTGCAGGACGCCGACGATCACTTCGCCCTTGGGCCGTACGTAGTCCCAGCCGACGGGCTTGGTGTCGACGGTGACCGGCAGGTTCGTGATGCGCCGAAGGTCGGCGGCGGACGCCTGGACGTAGGGGGCCAGCCAGTCGGCGGACTTCTGGTCGTAGAACTTGATCGTGTAGCCGGTCTGCAGCCATTTGGTCGCACCGCTCAGCTTCCACCCCTCGCCCTGGGGCGGTGCGGCCGCGGCGGCCGCGGCCGTCCTCGCGGCGGTCCGGGCAGGCTCCGCGCCGAGCGACATGACGCCGTCCTTGAAGGCCGTGCCGTCGCTGCCGTAGGTGGCGGAGTCCTCCGTGTGGCCATCGGGCGCCTCGGTGGGGGAGCCCGGCGCCTGTGCAGGGGAGTCGGACGCCTCCGCGGCCGGCGGCACGGTGCTCCCGGTGTCCTCGGTGCCGAACGCGGTGGAGGGCAGCTGCAGACTTCCCACGATCGCGGCCGCGGCCGCCACGGCAACCAGGGATATCCGGTGCTTGCCTGTCAGTCGCACGTGCTTGTTGCCTCTCGTCGGAGATCACTTCCCACCGGCCCGGCGATGGCAGGGGCGGCGGAAATCGAAGCGATGATAGATCAATACGCCAAATGCACATCTCCAAGCCGCAGTTGGCGTAGGGGCGGCGCCGGCTCGGGCGCTTAGCATCGAGCCGTGCCTCAACTCCAGCTGCTGCGCTTCGACCACGCTCCGGCCCTGCTTGCGTTCGAACGGGAGAACCGGGCCTACTTCGCCGCATCCGTCCCCGACCGCGGCGATCACTACTTCGCCCACTTCGACGAGCGGCACCACGCCCTGATGGCCGAGCAGGCCGCCGGGTCGTGCCTCTTCCACGTCCTGGTGGACGTCAGCGGCGAGGTCGTGGGGCGGGTCAACCTCGTCGACGTGGCGGACGGTTCGGCCGAGCTCGGATACCGGATCGCCGAGAAGGCCGCCGGCCGGGGACTGGCCACGGCCGCCGTCCACGAGGTCTGCGCACTGGCTGCCGCGGAGTACGGCCTGACGGCGCTGCGGGCGGTCACGACGCTCGACAACCCCGGCTCACGCGCCGTACTGGCCCGCACCGGCTTCACGCCGGCCGGCGACGTCGAAGTGGACGGGCGCCCGGGCGTCGGCTTCGTACGCCGCCTGCGGGAAGCCGCCGCGGTGCAACCGGGCAGCTGACGGCCGTAGGCGGGCGGGCGGGGCCCTCCCCTTGCACCCGCCCCCGCCCCCGAGGCATGCTTCGCCGGGGCAAAGCAGGAGGATCATCATGCCGGTGGACAAGCGGACCGCCGTGACGGCGGTGCTGTGTGCTGCGGCGGCTCTCGGGGCCTCCGCCGCGGTCGCCAAGCTGGCGCCGCCGCCCGGGGAGGTTCCGGCCGCGCGGGCGCAGGCCGCGCCGACGTTGTCGCCGACGGCTCCCTCGCGATCGCAAGCGGCGAAGCCTCAGCTCTCCCCCCCTCCCGCGACCACGCTGCCGCTGGCCGTCACGCCTCCGCCCGGTGGGCCCGCGGCCTTCACCGGAGCCCTGTTCACGAACGGCCTGGACAGTGATCACTTCTGCACCGCCACCGTGGTGAGCAGCCCCGGCCGCAACCTGATCATCACCGCCGGACACTGCCTGCTCGACGGCCGGCAGGGCGATGGAACGGCCGTCTTCGCACCCGCGTACGCCAATGGGGTTGCTCCGTACGGCACATGGAAGATCGAGGAGGTCTTCGAGGACGACCGCTGGGCCGAGGGTACGGACGACGACTACGACCTCGCCTTCGCCCGCCTCGCCCCCGACGCCAAGGGCCGCACCATCGAGGACGTGACCGGTGCGGCTTCGCTGGACACCAGCGGTCGCGCGGGCGAGGAGGTCACCGTCACCGGTTACCCCGCCGACCGCAAGGTTCCCCGTACCTGCACGTCGGTGGCCGTCCGCCTGAGCGCGACCCAACAGCGCTTCGACTGCGCCGACTTCCCGGGCGGTACCAGCGGCAGTGCGTGGATCGCCCGGGACGGGAAGATCGTCGGCATCCTCACGGGCGGGGACACCGACGATGTGTCGACCAGTACGGTCCTCGGCGAGTACGCGGCCTCGCTGTACACGAAGGCCTCCTCCGGCGCGGCTCGCTAGGTCGTATCGCTACAGTCCGGTCGGGCCGTCGGCACGATACGGGTCGGCCCGTCGGCACGGACCCGTCCGGCCGTCGGGCACAGCACCGTCCGGCCGGCCCTGCGGATGGCCGGCGCGCCTGCGACGACACTCCCTCTCGCCCGTCGGCTGTCAGGCCAGCAGTCCCAGGTGGACCGGCTCCGCCGGGGCGTTCGCCAGGAGGTCCGGCAGGCTCGGCGGCCACAGCGGTTCGCCGAGTGTGGCCAGGCGCTCCGCGGGGAGCCACTGCCAGTGGATGCCGGGTGCCTCCAGCACCGGTTCGCGGTGGGGTCCCCGGGCGAGGTAGATGTGCTCGTGCTGGCGGACCGGGACTCCCTGATGCGTGAAGTCGTGCTCCCAGGTGCACAGCAGCCGCTCCGGCTCCAAGTCGGTCCACCCGGTCTCCTCGCGCAGCTCGCGCCGCACGCATTCCTCGGGGCTCTCGCCGGGGTCGATGCCGCCGCCGGGCGGCAGCCAGTGGATGCCGACCTCCACGTTGTCCTCGCGGAAGAGGAACACGGATCCGGCCGGGGACAGGATGACAACGCGCGCCGCGTGACGTGGAGTTCGCCTCATCGATTCAGAGTACGCCGGTGATCGGATCCGGGGGATGGGCTTGCACCTGGCCTTTCGCCGCCCGCTCCCCGAGGCCTGCTCACCGCCGCCTGCTCACCGAGGCCCGCTCACCGCGCCTCGATCGTCCCTGCCTGTCCGGTACGACGGCCTCTTCCGCCCCGCCCCGCCCTACGCCGCCGACGGTGCCAGCGTCGGCGACAGCCGGGCCGCCCGGACCGCCGGGTAGAGGCCGGCCAGCGCGCCGATCACGAGGCTGGACGCGAAGCCGGTGCCGGTGGACCTGGCGGCGCTCGCGGCGGCAGAGCCGGCGGCCTGCCCGCACCAGGGGCTGACCGTCGTACGGACCCTCGCGCCGCTCACCGTGACGGGTGACCGGGCCCTGCTGGGCCACCTCCTGCGGAACATGCTGATCAATGCGGTACGTCACAAACGCGCCGGAGGCCGGATCGCCGTGGCCACCTCTCCCGACGGGGAACTGACGGTGTCCAACACCGGCCCGGTGATCGGTCCGGCGGACGTGCCGCAGCTCCTGGAGCCGTTCCGCGGGCGCGCCGAACGGCAGCACGCCGCAGGTGAGGGCGCCGGGTTGGGGCTCTCGATCGTGGCGTCGATCGCACCGGCGCACGGGGCGGAGCCGGCGGCCGAAGCCAACCCGGCCCCGCCCGGCGGCCTGACGGTCCGCGTCCGCTTCCCGGTGGCACGCTCCCGGCTGCAGGGCAGCGTTCAGCCGGAGTGAAGGGCGGCTGCTGTACGGTCGGTTCAATGAGCAAGCACCGCCGAGCCCGCTCCCGCACCCTCCGTACGTCGCGTACGCGCCGTCCGGGACGCACGCGTACGTCCGCGCCCGCATCCCGTCGGGTGGCCCTCGCCGCCACCCTCGGCCTGCTGACCTTCGCGGCGGGCTGGGTGTACGCCCTCGACGAGAAGGCCGTCGGGACCGCGTCGCAGGCGCGCGCCGACTCCCGCCCGCCGGCCGCGGAACGAGCCGCGCGCGACGCCCCCCGGGACGCACCGCAGGGCGCCCCCCGCGACGCGGCCCAGGACTCTGCCCCGGCCGCCCTCCAGGGCCTGACCGGGATCAGCGGGCAGACCCGGGCCAGGATCCCGGCCGAGTCCCGCCAGCTCATCCTGGTCACCGGCAAGGGCAGGGAGTCCTCGGAGTCCACCGCCGTCTTCTACACCCGTCCCGCGGCCGGCGCCGACTGGGTCCGAGGCGAGAGCTGGCCGGCGCGCAACGGGGCCAAGGGCTGGTCCACGGAGCGCACGTACGGCGATCTGACCTCCCCCCAGGGCGTCTTCGCGCTGAGCGACGCGGGCGGTCTGCTGCCGAAGCCGCCCGGTACCCGGCTCCCGTACGACAAGAACGCCTCCTTCGTCGCCACGGGCCGCGGGGTGAACGGCGAGTCCCTGGCGGGCTCCTTCGACTACGTGGTCGCCATCGACTACAACCGCAAACCGGGCACCTCCCCGCTGAACCAGGTCAAGCCGGAGGGGGAGCGCAAGGGTGGCAACATCTGGCTGCACGTGGACCACGACGGCCCCTCGCAGGGCTGCGTCGGCATCCCGAAGGAGGCCATGAAGAAGGTTCTGGAGACCCTCGACCCGGCGGCGAAGCCGGTCATCGTGATGGGTCCGGAGGGATTCTGACCGGAGTGCCGGTCAGACGCCGCCCAGGTCCAGGACGCGGACCGGCTCGCACTCCCACCGCTTGGGGAGCGTGCTGGCGATGACGGCGCCTTCCGGACGCTCGGGCGTGGGCTGGGCCGCGTGCCGGGTGTGTGCCGCGGCCCAGGTCTCCTGCCGTGCGACGGCCGGTGCGGCGGGCAGGTCCAGGCCGAGGACGGTGATGCCCGGCAGGGCGGCGAGGTGCTCAGCGGTGCCGGGCCGGGCGCGGTCGGCCTCGACCAGCGCGCAAGAGGGCGCGTAGGGATACCAGCCGGCCTCGGCGTGCGCGCGGTGGATGAGGCGGGAGGCGAGGATGTTGCCTTGCCCTGCTGCCGGCATCGCCGTCTCATCCAGCACGATGTGCGTTTCCGTCACCGGTTCCTCGCCTCCGCCAGGCGCCCCGGTCCAACTCGCTCTCGGTACGGACCCGTACCCGCAACCTTCGTCCGACCGGACCGGCCCTCCCCCTTGTCTGACTGACCGTCAGCTACGACGATGGCCCGGCACCGACATACGCATCGGCAGACGAAGGCGAGGCGGGCCCGGCATGGCGCGCGTATTTCCGGAAGGTCGGCTGGTTTACGGGATGCAGCTCCCGGTCCAGTCGCAGAGCACCCTCTACGCCGAGCCCTGGGAGGCGTCGGCCACCGCATCCGACCTCGCCGCGGTCGCGCGGGCCGCCGACCGGGCCGGCTTCGGGTACGTGGCCACCTGCGACCACGTGGCCATCCCGCGGCGGCTCGCCGGGCCCATGAGCACCGTCTGGTACGACCCGGTGGCCACCCTGTCCTTCCTCGCCGGGGTCACCGAGCAGGTGCGGCTGCTCAGCCACGTGGCGATCCTCGGCCTGCGCCACCCGTTGATCAGCGCCAAGCAGTACGCCACCCTCGACCACCTCTCCGGCGGCCGGCTGATCCTCGGCGTCGGCGCGGGGCACGTCCAGGAGGAGTTCGAGGTCCTCGGCGTGGACTTCGCGCGCCGCGGGGCCGTCCTCGACGAGACCCTGGACGCGCTGCGGGCGGCGCTGGGTCCCGAGGAGTACCCGGAGTTCGAGGGCGAGCTGTTCTCTTTCAAGGACCTGGGCCAGCTGCCGCGCCCCGTCCAGGAGCGGGTCCCCGTCTGGGTCGGCGGCTCCTCGCCCGCCGCCGTCCGCAGGGCCGCGGTCCGCGGGGACGGCTGGCTCCCGCAGGGCGACCCGAGGGACAGGCTTCCGGCGCAGATCGCCCGTATCAGGGAACTGCGCGCCGAGGCCGGGGTGGCGGGCCCGATCGAGTTCGGCGCGATCACCGAGGCGCTGTACGTCGGCGAGCCCGGCTGGGACACCGGGCGGCGCACCCTCACCGGCAAGGCGGAGGCGCTCGCCGAGTCGCTGCGGGAGTACAAGATGCTCGGCGTGGACCAGATCCAGGTCCGTTTCCGCAGCCGCGACCGCACCGAGCTCGTCGATCAGATCACCGCGTTCGGGGCCGATGTGGCCCCCCACCTCAACGACTGAGGACCACGATCAGTGACCAGCGACTAGGAGCACGGACATGGGCAAGCTGGACGGGCGCGTCGTCATCATCACCGGCGCGGCGCGCGGTCAGGGCGAGCAGGAGGCCCGCCTCTTCGCCGCCGAGGGCGCCAGGGTGCTGCTCGGCGACGTGCTGGACGAGCAGGGCGCCGCGGTGGCCAAGGACATCGGCGAGGACCGGGCCCGGTACGTCCGGATGGACGTGAGCCGCGAGGAGGACTGGGCGGCGGCGATCGCCGCCGCGAAGGAGACCTTCGGCCCGGTGGACGGCCTGGTCAACAACGCCGGCATCCTGCGCTTCAACGAGCTGACCGCGACCCCCCTGGAAGAGTTCCAGCAGGTGGTCCAGGTCAACCAGGTGGGCGCCTTCCTCGGCATCAAGTCGGTGGCCCCCGAGATCGAGGCGGCCGGCGGCGGCACCATCGTCAACACCTCCTCGTACACCGGCTTGACGGGCATGGCGTACGTCGGCACCTACGCCGCGACCAAGGCGGCCATTCTCGGCCTCACCCGGGTGGCAGCACTGGAGCTGGCGGGCAAGGGGATCCGGGTCAACGCGATGTGCCCGGGCGCCGTGGACACCCCGATGGCCAATCCCGGCCTGCTGGACCCGGCCAACATGACCGACGAGGCCAGGGACGCGATGGCGGAGCTCTACAAGCGTGTGGTCCCGATGGGGCGGGTGGGGCAGCCGGAGGAGATCGCCAGGCTGGCGCTGTTCCTGACCGGCGAGGACTCCTCGTACATCACCGGTCAGCCGTTCGTGATCGACGGCGGCTGGATGGCGGGCGTGAGCGTGCTGTAGCCGTCCTGCGCTATCTGATGAGGCGTCAGGTATTGACGCTCCCGCCCCCGCGGTGGAACAGTCGGGGCATCAAATCTGACGCTACGTCAGAAACCAAAGGACGGTGAACCCCTTGGAATTCGGGCTCTTTGTGCAGGGATACGTGCCTGAGGCGCGGTCCAAGGTCGACCCCGAGGCAGAGCACAAGGCGCTGATCGAGGAGACCGAGTACGTCATCCAGGCGGACAAGTCCGGCTTCAAGTACGCCTGGGCCTCCGAGCACCACTTCCTGGAGGAGTACTCGCACCTGTCGGCGAACGAGGTGTTCCTCGGGTACCTCGCCCACGCCACCGAACGCATCCACCTCGGCTCCGGCATCTTCAACCCGCTCGCCCCGGTGAACCACCCCGTCAAGGTGGCCGAGAAGGTCACCATGCTCGACCACCTCTCCAAGGGCCGCTTCGAATTCGGCACCGGCCGCGGGGCCGGCAGCCACGAGATCCTCGGGTTCCTGCCCGGCATCGAGGACATGAACGGCACCAAGGAGATCTGGGAGGAGACCATCGCGGAGTTCCCCAAGATGTTCCTCCAGGAGGAATACGAGGGGTTCCAGGGCAAGCACTGGTCGCTGCCGCCGCGGAAGATCTTTCCCAAGCCGTACGGAAAGGCGCACCCGGCCATGTGGTACGCCGCCGGGTCCCCGTCCTCCTACGCCATGGCGGCGAAGAAGGGCCTGGGCGTGCTGGGCTTCAGCGTGCAGAAAGTCTCCGACATGGAGTGGGTCCTCGACCAGTACAAGACGGCCATCCGGGAGGCGAACGCCATAGGCGCCTTCGTCAACGACAACGTCATGGTCACCTCGACCGCGATCTGCGCCGAGACGCACGACAAGGCCGTCGAGATCGCCGTGAACGCCCAGATGAACCGCTTCCAGTCGCTGGTCTTCCGCTACCACGACACCTTCCCGCGGCCCGAGGCGATCCCCCAGTGGCCCGAGACCCTGCCGGAGTACAACGCGGAGATCATCGAGCTGCTGATCGCCGAGGAACTGCTGATCTGCGGCGACCCGTCGGAGGTCCGCGCCCAGTGCAAGCGCTGGGAGCAGGCGGGCGCCGACCAGCTCTCCTTCGGTCTGCCGACCGGCGTGTCATACGAGGACACGATGACCACGGTCAAGCTCATCGGCGAGCACGTGATCCCGCACATCGACACGGACCCGGTCCACCGCACGACCCGCTTCCGGGAATCCGCCTAGCTGCTGCCCCGGTGACGGGTGACGGGTGACGGGTGGCGGGTGACGGGTGACAGGCGACGACCCCGGCCGCACCCGGCCCGGCGCCCCGGACCCGGAACCCCCGTACGGGGACGGCGCCTTCCCGGACCGCCGTCCCGCACCCGCCCCGGCCGGAGGCCGTGCCGAGGCCGCGGCCGGCCCGGCGGCCTCCGGCCGGGGCACGAGCCCAATCCAGCGCGAAGGGACGTCATGCTCGACCACCTGATCAAGGGCGCGACCGTCGTGGACGGCACCGGCGCCCCCGCCCGCATCGCAGACGTCGGGATACGGGACGGGCGGATCGCCGTCATCGCGGAACCAGGCACCGTCACCGAAGCGGCCCGCACCAGCGAGGACGCCACCGGCCTCGTCCTGACCCCCGGCTTCATCGACCCCCACACGCACTACGACGCCCAGCTCTTCTGGGACCCGTACGCCACGCCCTCCATGAACCACGGCGTGACCACCGTCGCCGGCGGCAACTGCGGCTTCACCCTGGCCCCGCTCCACCCGGACCGCCCGCAGGACGCCGACTACACGCGCCGCATGATGAGCAGGGTCGAGGGCATGGCCCTCAAGGCGCTGGAAGAGGGCGTCGACTGGACCTGGTCCACCTTCGGCGAGTACCTCGACGCGCTCGACGGCCGGATCGCCGTCAACGCCGGGTTCATGGTCGGCCACTGCGCCCTGCGCCGCCACGTCATGGGCGAGGACGCCGTCGGCGGGCAGCCCACGTCCGAGCAGATGCAGCAGATGCTCGACCTCTTCCACGACGCCATGAACGCGGGCGCCTGGGGCCTGTCCACCACCCAGTCCTCCACCCACTCCGACGGCTCCGGCGCCCCCGTCGCCTCCCGGCACGCCGAGCCGGCCGAACTCCTCGCCCTCTCCCGGGCGGTCGCCGAACACGAGGGCACGCAGCTCGAAGCGATCGTCGCGGGCTGCCTCGACCAGTTCTCCGACGAGGAGATCGACCTCTTCGTCGGCATGAGCGCGGCCGCCGGACGGCCGTTGAACTGGAACGTCCTCACCATCGACGCCTCCGTCCCCGAGCGGGTCCCGCGCCAGCTGGTCCCCAGCGAGCGCGCCCGCAAGGCCGGCGGCCGGATCGTCGCGCTGACGATGCCGATCCTCACCCCCATGAACATGTCCCTCGGCACCTTCTGCGCCCTCAACCTCATCCCCGGCTGGGGCGAGATCCTCGGCCTGCCCGTCCCCGAGCGGATCGAGAAGCTGCGCGACGCCGGCGTACGGGCCGAGATGCTGCGCCGCGCCGACAGCAAGGAGGCCGGAGTCTTCCGGCGCCTCGCGAACTTCGGGCGGTACGTCATCGGGGACACGTACAGCAAGGAGAACGAGGGACTCTCCGGCCGGGTCGTGAACGACATCGCGGCCGAGCGCGGCCAGGACCCCTTCCACTGCCTGGTGGAGATCTGCGCCCACGACGACCTGCGCACGGTGCTCTGGCCGATGCCCACCGACAACGACCCGGCGAGCTGGGCCCTGCGCGCCGAGACCTGGCAGCACGAGGACGTCATGCTGGGCGGCTCCGACGCCGGCGCCCACCTGGACCGGATGTGCGGGGCCCCGTACACCACCCGCTTCCTCGGCGACTGCCTGCGCGGCCGCAGGCTGGTGCCGCTGGAGCAGGCGGTACGGATGCTCACCGACGACCCGGCCCGGCTGTTCGGGCTGCGCGAGCGCGGCCGTCTCACCGAGGGCTACCACGCCGACCTGGTCCTCTTCGATCCGGAGCGCATCGAGGCGGGCCCGGCGACCCTGGTCCACGACCTGCCCGGGGACAGCCCGCGGCTCGACGCACGGGCCGTCGGCATCGTCTCCGTACGGGTCAACGGCGTGGAGACCATCCGCGACGACGAGATCACGGGGGCGATCCCCGGAATCGTGCTCCGGTCGGGCCGTGACACGAGGACGGTGAGCACCCGATGACGGTACAGAGGCTCTACATCGGCGGGGAGTGGGTGGAGCCGGCGGGCGGCCACTACGAGGTGGTCGACCCGGCGGACGAGTCGGTGGTCGGGCTCGCACCCGAGGCCTCGCGCGCACAGGTAGCGGAGGCGGCCCGCGCCGCGGCCGAGGCCTTCGAGAGCTGGTCACGTACGAAGCCCGAGGCGCGGGCGGCGATCCTCGACCGGGCCGCGGACGTCATGCAGCGGGAGTTAGAGCCGTGGACGGCGCTGGCCCGGGCCGAGACGGGCGCGCCGACCGGGATCGCCCGCGGCATGCAGGTCGGGGTCGGGGTCGCCCGCTTCCGGCGGTACGCGAGGGGAGCCCTCGAACCCGTGGAGAGGGGCCTGCCCCCGCAGGTCACCGAGGCCGGCCCGATGGGGAAGGCGAGCATCCTGGGCGCGCTGGAGGTGCGCCAGCCGGTCGGGGTCGTCACCTGCATCACCTCGTACAACAACCCGTGGGCGAACCCGGCGGGCAAGGTGGCCCCGGCCCTGGCCATGGGCAATACGGTGGTGGTCAAACCGGCCCCGCAGGACCCTCTGTCGGTGTTCAAGATGGCCGAGGCGCTCGCGGAGGCCGGGGTGCCGGCGGGCGTGGTGAACGTGGTGAACGGCCGGTCGGTGGAGGTCGGCGAGGCCGCCGTGGACTCCCCGGACGTGGACATGGTGTCCTTCACCGGCTCCACGGCCGTCGGACAGCGCATCGCCGAGGTGTGCGGGCGGACCATGAAGCGGCAGCTGATGGAGCTGGGCGGCAAGGGCGCGGCGATCGTCTTCGAGGACGCCGACCTGGACGCGGCGGTGATGGGCATCGGCACCACCTTCTCCTTCTACTCCGGACAGATCTGCACGGCCCCGACGCGGGTGATCGCGCACCGGTCGGTCTACGACCGGCTGATCGAGAAGCTCACCGGCTATCTGGCCTTCATGAAGGTCGGCGACCCGGCGGAGGCCGGGACGGTGGTGGGGCCGGTGATCTCGGCGGCCCACCGGGACCGGGTGGAGTCCTACATCGAGCTGGGGAAGAAGGAGGGCGCGCGGATCGCCCACGGCGGCGAGCGCCCGGTGGTGGGGGACGGCCGCGGCTTCTACGTCGCCCCGACCCTCCTCGTCGACTGCACGAACGACATGCGCGTGGTGCGGGAGGAGATCTTCGGCCCGGTCGTCGTGGTCGTCCCCTTCGACGGCGACGAGGACGAGGCGATCCGGCTGGCCAACGACAGCGACTTCGGACTGCTGTCCTACGTGTGGTCCGGGGACTCGGCGCGCGCGTTCCGCGTGGCGCGGCGGCTGCGGGCGGGCGGGGTCGGCGTGAACACCATCGGCCGCAACATGGAGGCCCCGTTCGGCGGCTTCAAGCGCAGCGGCGTGGGGCGCGACGTGGGCTCGTACGCCCTGCACGCGTACAGCGAGACGCAGTCGATCGTCTGGACGGCGTAGGTCCCGCACCCGCGGACTGCGGGCGGGCACCCGGGAAGGCCGCCCGCCCGACCCCCTATTCCTCTTCCTCCTCGGGCCAGGGGAAACCGAGGGCCTCGGCGTCCTCCCGGCGGGCATGACGCAGACTGGCCAGGAACCGGGGATCGCCGGCCGCGAGCCGCCGGAGCGCTGCGGCTGCCTGCGCCTGCGGCGGGGAGCCGTCGTCCGGGACGAGCCACTCGAAGTGCAGCCGCGGTCCGTCCGGGACCTGCGTTCCGGCCCCCAGGCCGCGCTCGTGGGCGAACGAGACCAGGACCGTCCCCGGATCGGCCCACGAGGGGTGCGCCCGGACCTCCCCGCAGTCCCACGCGGAGAGCAGCTCGGGCCGGTCCCGCAGACCTCTGGCGATGAGCAGAGCGGTCGTGTGGGCCGGCCACTCCCACTCCCGGTCCTGCGTGGCTCGGGTGATCTCGGCGTCGTAGGCGGCGGCGTCGAATCGCAGCGCTGCGGGCTGCGGCCCCTCCGCGCCCCGCCAGCCGTCCCACACGACCTGGTCGCCCTCCCGGCGGATGGTGACGTGGAGCGCGCCGCAGCACGACTCGCCGCAGTGCGGCCAGGCGAGCTGCACCTCGCGGGGCTCGGCCCCGGCCCGCAGTAGGCCGTTGTCGAGCAGGGCCCCCGGACCCTCGCAGACACCTACGGGGAACAGCGCGGCCACCACGGGGAGTCCGTCGACCAGGATGCGCGTCTCCACCAGGCTCCGGACGGCCGGGTCCGTCACGACGACCTCCAGGCGGAACCGGTCCGGCCCGCCGGGGCGGGCGAACGGCCGCCGCCCGGTGCGGCGGATCCAGCCGGCCCGGAGCCCGGCGCCGCCCTCGCCGTCCGCCGCCTTTCCGGTCACGGCCGACCAGGCGGGTCGCGCCAGCAGCCGGCCCAGGGTGTCGAGCAGCTCCTCGCGGCGCCGCGGGGGCCAGTGGAGGACCGCGCCCGCACCGCTGTACAGGTCGATGGCGAGCGACAGCAGCATGGCGTGGGCGTCCAGCTCCGGGGTGAGCCGGTGCGCCCCGGCGACCACCGCCTCGTACAGAGGCACGGGACGTGAGTAGTCGGGGAACCGCGGCCCTTGGACGTAGGGGTCGGCCATCACGGCGAGCATGCGTCCGGCCAGTCCGACCAGCCGCCCGTCCTGCGGGTACGCATGCAGCAGGGAGTCGAGCCGGACGACCTCGGCGAGCCGGGCGACGGGTATGGGCCAGGGTGCGGGCGGCGGGTCCGCCGGCGGGAGCAGCAGGGCCCGTACGGCGTCGGAGTCCTCGCTGGTCACCGCTTCGATCAGCTGCTGGACGGAGGGTTCGTCATTGCGGCGGGTCAGCCACAGCAGCGCGGCCGCATGGCGGTCGATTCGTTCGAGGGCCTCGACCGCCGGGTCGGCGAAGCCTTCGAGCATGCCCAGGGTGCGGATGCAGGGGACGTCCTCGGGCCCGCCGAGCCAGGTCAGCAGGCCGAGACCGGCGCTGACCGCGGCCGGGTGGCTGCTCGTGCGTGCCAGTCGGCGGGCCAGGCACCGGGCGGTGCCGGTGATCGGGTCGGCCGGTGTGAGGCGGCGGCCGATCCAGTAGGTGATCCGGTGGACGGTTCCGGGCTCGACGGGGAGCGCGGCCAGCCGCAGTGTTGCGGATTCGGCGGCCCGGTCGGTGTCCGGGTCGGCCAGCAGCGGGGCGAGGGCCTCGGTGACCGCCGCTTCGGCGGGGCTGTAGTCGAGTTCGTCGTCCTCGTCGATGTCGGGGAACCCCTCGGGGAGGGGGAAGCCGCCGGAGGGGATCCGGCCCTCCGGCTCGATGCCGTGCCGGAAGAGGGCGTAGTCGTACAGAGAGGTCGTCCGGGGGGCGAGCGGCTCGCGCTCGTCGCGGACGCTCATCGGGCGGGGTGGGACTCGATTCCGTAGATCATGGGAGGAGCCTGCCAGGCGGGGTCAGGACGCGTCCAGCGAGAAAACGGCCTCTCCGCGCACCCGGCCGTTGATCTGCAGCTGCACCAGGTGTTCGCCCGAGTGGTAGCGGCGGGTGGTGATCGGCTTGAAGGAGTGGCGCTTGGTGCCGGTGAGGGTTTCACCGGGTGCCAGGGCACGGGTGACGAGTTTGAACACCTTGGGGGTGCGGGTGCCGTTCGCCTTCGTGTGGTGCACGACGTAGTCGACCACCAACTCGGCCGGCAGTTCGCCGGTGTTGGTGACCGCGTAGTCGAAGACGAGGTAGTCGCCGACGGCGACTCGCGGGGTGGTGACCGACGGCCCGCGCACGGTGACCGGTACGTCCGGGGAGTGGCCGAGCAGGGTCAGCGCCTCGGGCCGGCCGGCCTTGATCAGGGTGCGCAGCCCGTGCCGTACGACGCGGTCCGTGGTGGCCGTCGGCCCGGCCAGCCAGCGGGCGGCGGTCTCGACGGCGAGAGCGGGGTGGTCCCGGCTGATGTCGTTGAGGTGGTTGGAGACGGAGCGGCGCACGTACTCGGACTCGTCGCCGCGGAGGGCGTCCAGGACGGGCAGGGCCGGGCGCGGGTCGGCCACGAAGGCGGGCAGCTGCGGGGCCCACGGCAGCCGGGGCCGGGTGCCTTCACTGGCGAGGCGGCGGACGTGCGGGTCCGGGTCGTCCGTCCATTTCCGTACGACGGCCAGGGCGCGGGCCGGGTCGGCGCGCAGGAAGGGCCGTACGGCGGATTCGGCGGTCAGCCGGGAGGTCAGGTCGTGCAGCAGCGCCAGCCCGGGCTCGAACACCTCCAGCCCGCGGACGGCGACGGCCTCGTTGACGGGGAAGGTCATCCACCCCTCGAATGCGGGGTCGGCGAGGGCGGTGCGCACAACGGCCTCGAAGGCGGGCCAGTGCGCGGGGAGGTCGGCGAGCACGGCGTCGCGGACGGCGGCGACCCGGCCGCTGTACGTCAGCCCGTCGAGGGCGTCGGCGCGGGCGGTCAGGGCGGGCGCGGACCGGCGCCCACCGGCTTGGGCGAGCAGCCGGGCAAGGGTATGGACGGTTTCCGCGCTGAGGAGCTCATCGGCCGTGGGCATGGGGACAGTGTTGCGGATGTGGATGTGGATGTGGATGTGGATCCGTATGTGGCCGCGGCTGCCCGCTCGGCGGCGGTTACCAGTGGTCACCGCAAAGTCACGAGGGAAACTTTGAAAACTCTCAAAACGGACACGCCTGCGGTTTCCGCATGCCGAAAGCTTCCCTCTGGAGCCTGCTGAAGCGCGGGCCGATCCCTATGTGAACCTTGTATTGCGCGCCCGTGAACCGCCTCGGCCTCAAGATTCCAAGGCGTTCTGGGGCCTCTCTTTCCGGACTTCGATCCTCCAGATGTGGAATACGCAGCATCTAACGTCCTGACTCATGACTCAGCTGGACGTTCGGCCTCAGGCCGGAGACACGGTAAGCGGCGTTGCCGAGGGCGACGTTCGCGGCAAGGGCCTCGGCAAGGGGTCCGTCGGACTGGTGGGAAGCGCCGTCATCGGCATCTCCACCGTCGCCCCCGTCTACTGCCTGACCTCGACCCTCGGCTCCACCGCCGGTGAAGTCGGCATGCAGATGCCCGCGATCTTCCTCGCCGGCTTCCTGCCGATGCTCTTGGTCGCCTTCGCCTACCGCGAGCTCAACAAGGCCATGCCGGACTGCGGCACCTCCTTCACCTGGACCGTCAAGGCCTTCGGCCCGCGGATCGGCTGGATGTGCGGCTGGGGGCTGGTGATCGCCACGATCATCGTGCTCTCCAACCTCGCGGGCGTCGCCACCTCCTACTTCTGGCTGCTGGCCGGCGAGATCACGAACAATCCGTCGATCGCCGCCCTGGACGACGACAAGCTCGTCCACATCGCCACCTGCCTGACGCTGATCGCCGTCGCGACCGCCATCAGCTACCGCGGCATGACCGCGACCAAGGGCGTCCAGTACGCGCTGGTCGGCCTCCAACTCGCCGTGCTGGCCGTCTTCGTCGTCATGGCCTTCCAGAAGGCCTCCGCCGGCACCTTCGACACCGGCCTGGACTTCTCCTGGTCCTGGATGAACCCGTTCGCGGTCGAGTCCATGGCGGCCTTCACCGCCGGACTCTCGCTCTCGATCTTCATGTACTGGGGCTGGGACGCATGCCTGGCCACCAACGAGGAGACCACCGGCTCCACGAAGACCCCGGGCCGGGCCTCCCTCATCGCGATGGTCGTCCTGGTCGGCTCCTACCTCGCCACCGGCATCGCCGCCCAGATGGCCGTCGGTGCGGGCGGCGAAGGCCTCGGCCTCGCCAACGAGGAGACCTCCGGCAACGTCTTCGCGGCCCTCGCCGGCCCTGTGATGGGCCCGATGCTCGGCATCCTGCTCTTCGTGGCCGTCCTGGCCTCCGCCGCGGCGTCCCTGCAGACCACCTTCATCCCGGTGGCCCGCACGGTCCTCGCCATGTCGACCTACGAGGCCCTGCCGCCCTCGTACGCCAAGGTCCACCCGAAGTTCAAGACCCCGGGCCGCGCCACCGTCATGGCGGGCGTCGCCACCGGCGCGTTCTACACCGTGATGACCCTGGTCAGCGAGAACGTCCTGACCGACACGATCTTCGCCCTCGGCCTGATGATCTGCTTCTACTACTCGCTGACGGCCTTCGCCTGCGTCTGGTACTTCCGGGGCGACCTGCGCCGCTCCGCACGCGACCTGTTCTTCAAGGGCGTCTTCCCGGTCCTGGGCGGGCTGCTGCTGGCCGCGGTCTTCTTCAAGACCCTGTACGACGCCTACGACCCGTCCTACGGATCCGGCTCCACCCTCCCCGGCGTGGGCGTCGGCAACGTCTTCGTGATCGGCGTCGGCCTGCTGGCCCTCGGCCTGGTGATCATGTTCGTCACCGAGCGCCGCAGCCCGGCCTTCTTCCGGGGCGAGGTCCTGACGAAGTCCACCCCGGCCCTGGTGGTCGAGGACTGACCGTCCCCTCCGCCCCACCTGCCGAGTCACCCCCGCGGCCCCGGATCGATCCCCCGATCCGGGGCCCCGGGCGTTCAAAGTGGGGGGCGGGTGGTGACCCGGGGTGTGGCCGGGTCGTTGGGCCGGGCATGAACGCCATGAAGCGCACCCTCGCCGCCCTGGTCGTCTCCGGCGGCGCCGCCCTCGCACTCACCCCCGTAGCCGCCCACGCCGACGAGCCGGCCGGTCAGGCGCCCCCGGTCGTCGGCCGTGTCGTCGGCATCGTCGACCACCCGGCCCAGACCGTTCAGGACACGAAGACGGCCGTCAAGGTCACCACATCGGCCGCCGGATCCGCCGGATCCGCCGTCACGGGCGCCGGCTCGGCTCTGCACCACCTCCCCAAGACCCCGAAGGTCGAGTGACCTCGGCCGGCACGGGTGACCAGCGCCGACGGGATCCCGCGGGCCGTCGCTCCCGGGAGTGGACGCGCGAACACCGGGACGAGCTCATCGACGCCCGGAAGGCGCGGCTGAGGGGCGGCGGCGCTCGTTGAGCAGCGCATGATCCTCTGGTTGCTCAATCACGTCAGCACGTTCCTCATCGCCGTCCTCCTCGTGGGCGGCCTCACCGCCCTCGCCGTGTTCGGCAGCATGGCGGCCCGCCGCCGCTTCCCGCACCTGGCCCAGGGGGACCACAACGAGATGGTCGGGGTCGCGCTCGGCATGTTCGGGGCGATCTACGGCATCATCCTCGCCTTCGTCGTCGTCACGCTCTGGACGCAGCTGGAGAACACCCAGAACATCGTGGCCTCCGAGGCCACCGACCTGGCCCTCGTCGTGCGCAGCGCCGACGCCTTCCCGCCGGCCGACCGCGCGAGGGTGCACGAGGCGGTGAGCGCGTACGCGCACGCCGTCGTCGAGGTTCAGTGGCCGCTGATGCGCGAGGGGCGGCCGAGCTACGACGCCACCGGGCCCCAGACACACGCCCTGTACGAGGCCCTCCAGGCGTACGAGCCGAAGGGCGTCCGGGCCGAGACCTTCTACGCCGAAGCGGTCACCCGCCTCAACGACGTCGCCGCGCAGCGCCGCGCCCGCATCACGATGGCCGAGACCTCGCTGCCGATCCTGCTGCAGGTGCTGGTGTACGGGGGTGCGTTCGTGATCGTCCCGCTCACCTTCCTGTTCGGGCTGCGCAGTCTGAAGATGCAGCTGCTGTTCGTGTCGGCGGTGGCCGGGCTCATCGGCTTCAGCCTGCTCCTGGTGGTGGCACTGGACCGGCCCTTCGCGGGAGACCTGAGCGTGAGCCCGGCTCCCTACAAGGAGGCGGCCCTGGCGCAGTTCTGGGCCGCCGCCGGCTAGAGGCGACTCAGGCCTCAGGCCTGGCCCCAGGCGCGGGAGCAGAGCACGAGCCGGTAGCCGTCGGGGTCGGCGACGGTGACGCCGTACTCGTCCCAGTAGGGGTTGTGCGAGGCGACGCGCGTCCCGCCGTGCTCGACGAGGCGCTGGACCAGGGCCTCGTCGGGCGCGGGCGTGAGCCGCGAAGTCCGGCGGGCGGATCCGGCTACCGCCGGGAGCGCCACGGCGGGCCGTGCCTGCGGCGGTGTTCCTCATAGAGGTCCCGGTCCGTGCGGCGGCGTTGGCCCGCCGTGAACATCGTGCCGCCGATGAGCAGGAAGAGGCCGCCGGTGATGCCCAGCGCCAGTGGGTCGAGGGCGCGGCTGCCGGTGGTCTCCATCCACGGGTCGAGGGCCCCGAGCCGGTCCTTGAAGAGGACGACGGGCCCGCCCGGCTCGACGTCGGCGTGGCAGTTCTGGACGTGGTCGAGTTCGTGGCTCTCGCCAGTGCTGTCGACCACACGGCAGAAGAACCGGTCGTCGCCCTTGGAGTTGGTGTACTGGCGGGACTCCATCACCACCGCGTCCACCCGCTCGCCGATCAGCTTGAGGTACGACTCGTTCAGGTTGACTCCGGCGAAGATGCCGAGCGCCATGGTGCCGAAGCCCACGATGGCGGCGGCTCCCGCCCGGTTCCAGTTCGAGCCGGCGACGCCCGCCCCGAGCCCGGCCGCGACGAGGATGATGAGCACGCCGACGTACATGGCGTACGGGAACTGGGAGATGAGGCCGCCCAGCACGCCGCCGCCCGCGACGAGCACGGCCCAGAAGAGGGAGTTCCGGGTGCGCCGGGCCCCCGTCGGGGACGGCTTGCCCATGGGTCCGGGTATCCGGGCCGTGTCCATACCGCTCTCCATCCGAGCTCCCGCGTGCAGTGCCGCCCAGCGTACGCAGACGACCCCGCGGGCCCGCTCAGAGGTACTGGGCGAAGTCGTCCAGGGCGCGCAGCACCTCCGGCTTCGACGCCGACGGGAGCTGCAGGACGACCTCCTCGATGCCGAGGTCGGCGTAGTGGCTCAGCTTGCCGGGGGTGGGCCGGACGGCGTAGGGGACCACCTGGAGGGACTTCGGGTCGCGCCCTGCGGTCTCCCATACCTGGCGCAGCACCGGCAGGGACTCGCCGAGGCCGCCCCCGCCGATCGGGAGCCAGCCGTCGGCGTGGTCGGCGATGGCCGCGAAGAGCTTGGGGCCCGCCGCGCCGCCGATCAGGGTGCGGGGGCCGTACAGGGGTGCGCCGGGGCCGAGTTCGCGCGGAGCCTGGGCCGGCTTGGGGTATGCGCTGCTGGCCTGGACGGAGGAGTACTGGCCGACGTACGCCGTGGGTTCGGGGGCCCAGAGGGCGCGCATGAGGGCCATCCGGTCGCGGACCAGTTCGCGGCGGGTGCGCCACTCGACGCCGTGGTCGGCGGCCTCCTCGACGTTCCAGCCGTAGCCGATGCCCAGGGTGAAGCGGCCGTGCGAGAGGTGGTCCAGGGTGGCGACCTGCTTGGCGAGGTTGATCGGGTCGTGCTGGGCGACCAGCGTGATGCCGGTGCCGAGGTGGAGCCGCTCGGTCACGGCGGCGGCCTGGCCGAGGGCCACGAAGGGGTCGAGGGTGCGCCCGTACATGTCGGGGAGGTCGCCGCCCATGGGGGCGGCGGTGACGCGGTCGACCGGGATGTGGGTGTGCTCCGGCAGGTAGAGGCCGGAGAACCCGCGTTCCTCGAGGCTGCGGGCCAGGCGTACGGGGGAGACGGTGCGGTCGGTGAGGAAGATGGTCGTGGCGATCCGCATGTGTTCTGGCACCTCCGAGACGTGGGACCCGCAACGGTACGGGCTGGACCCACGAATGTTGAGGGGGTGTCAGGACGACGCGGCCTCCCCGCCTACGGCCTTGCGCAGCTCCCCCTCCAGCCACGGCACGACGTACCGCATGCCGTCGGGCGTCAGGTGGACGTCGTCGCCCTTCGGGTACATGCGCTTGCCGCGCGGCGTCTCCTCCCGGCACGGGCCGCCCTCGGGGCACAGGTATCCGGCGAAGTCCACCAGCTTGAGCTGCGGCACGTTGGCGCGGGCGACGTACTGACCGACGACGGCGTTGAAGCAGCGCGCCCACTCGGGGGTGGTGGCGCCGGTACCGGTGCGCTCGTTCATCAGCAGGATCGTGACGTCGGGACCCGCCTCCCGCCACTGGTCGACGGCGTCCTTGAGGCGCTCGGTGTAGCGGCTGCGGAAGCCCGCGTCGCAGGGGGACATCCACACACCGTCCCCCTCGATGTCCTGCAGGGTCGCGTCCCAGCCGACGTGGACGACCACGCTCTGCGGCTGGTGCTCCCTGAGCAGGCCGGCCCAGGTCTCGACGGACCGGCGGCATTCGTCGGAGTTCTCGACGACGAGGTTCTGCCGGTCCTTGACCCGGTCGGCGCCCATGAGGCCGCAGCCTGCGATGCCGCCGTCGATGACCGCGAAGCCCTTTCCGTGCCGGCTCAGCGAGGTGGCGAGGTCGTTGGCGAGCGAGTCGCCGGCCGTGACGACGAGCGGTTTGCCGTCGGGGCGCATGCCCTGCTCGGTGACGGTCGGCAGGTAGTACGCGCCGGCGGTGACGGCGAGGCAGGTGACGGCGAGGAGGGGGACCGCGCGCAGCGGCCGCCAGTCGCGCAGCCGGAGGCGTTCGGTGACGACGTAGTGGAGCAGCAGCGAGAGGAACCAGGTCAGGCCGCCGCCCACGATCAGCAGGGCCCAGGGCTTGACGTCGGGCTGGCCCTTCTGGAGCAGCCAGTAGATCGGCAGGTGGAGCAGGTAGATGCTGTACGAGAGCTGGCCGATCTCGGTGATGATCTTCCCGGAGAGCAGCTTGACCAGGGGACCGCGATCCGTGCAGAGCACGCTCGCGAGCAGGGCGATCAGGGCAGCGACGACGGCCAGTCCGCCCTGGTACAGCCAGGGCTTGTGGTAGCTGTCGACCAGGACGCTCAGGGCGATGACGGCGATCAGGGCGAGGATGCCGGTCGCGGTCAGGACCGTGGTGAGTGCGCCGGACGGAGGGGACGCGCCGGACGGGGTGGATGCGCCGGCTGGACCGGACGCGTCCGACGCGGCCTCGCGCCGGTCGGCCCTGCGGTGGACGAGGTGGACGATGCACGCGGCGGCGGCGCCCGCCATGAAGGCGACGGCCCGGGAGTGGGTGCTCAGGTACAGCGCGTCGGTGTTCGTCCCGGTGAAGAGCAGGGGCGCGACGGCCGCGGAGCCGGCGAAGATCAGGACGACGCACACGGTCACGGCCTCGACGCGGCGGCGGCAGATAAGGAAGAGGGCGGCGAGCACGAGCGGCCAGACGACGTAGAACTGCTCGGTGACGCTCAACGACCACATGGCGGCGAGCGGGTCGATCGTGCCGTTGCCCTCCCAGTAGGCGTTGCCGTTCGCGAGCTGGGCCCAGTTGGCGTACTGGAACAGGGAGGTGATGGCCTGTTGGGAGACGGTCTTGGCCTCGCGCAGGGTGCCCAGCAGGTAGGTCAGCGCGACCACGGCGGTGAGGACCACCAGGAGGCCGGGGATCAGGCGCTTGAAACGCCGCTTGTAGAAGCGGAAGAGGCGGATGCGGCCGGAGAGCTCCACCTCGCGGACGAGGAGCAGGGTGACCAGGAAGCCGGACAGGACGAAGAAGGCGTCGACGCCGAAGAGTCCGTTGGCGAACCAGCTCGTGTGGTACAGCAGGATGGAGATGATCGCGACGCCGCGCAGTCCGTCCACGGCGGCGAAGCGACGGGCGGGAGCGGGGACGGGGATGGCGCCGGGTGCGGCGCCGGGTGCGGCGACGTCGGCCGCTACGGAGGCGGGGGCTGCGGCCGGCCGGGCCGGCCCGTCGGGTTGCCCGGCGGAGGCCGGGGCGGGCTCGGTGAACTGGTCGTACCACTCCGCGGTCGGGGGCTGCGGGGCTTCGTACCGGGTCCACTCGTTGTCGGCGTACGGGTGCGGCTGCTGCACCACGCGCAGCTGGAACGTTTCGTCCGCCGCGCGGTCGTCAGAGGGCCGCTGCATGGCGCACTCCGCTCTGGGCGGGTATCGAGGAACGCGGGTCCGGCGAGAAGCGGACCGAGTCCGGGGCGAGGACGGCGTCGTTCCACAGGCGCAGGCCGGTCGTCAGCTCGTTGCCGCTGCCGACCCGGGCACGGTCGCCGATGACCGCGCAGTCCAGCACCGTGCCCGCGCCGATGACGGCTCCGGCCCCGATGACGCTGTCGCGCACGACGGCCCCGGCCTCCACGACGGCGCCGTCGAGCAGGACGCTCCCGCTCACGTGGGCGCCGCTGTGCACGGTGGCGCCCGGACCGATCGTGCTGCCGCCGGCCACCGTCGCGTCCGGGGCGACCCGGCAGCCTTCGAGCAGCAGCGCCTCACCGCAGGGCCCGGGCAGCGCGGCCGACGCGACCCGGCCGAGGACGAGGTCGGCGGAGCCGCGTACGAGGGCCTGCGGCGTGCCCAGGTCCAGCCAGTAGGCATCGTCGGTGACCCCCAGGACCCGGGCGTTCGCGGCCAGCAGGGCGGGGAACGTCTCGCGCTCGACGGAGACGGGCCGCCCGGCGGGGATGGAGTCGATGACGGAGCGGCGGAAGACGTAACAGCCGGCGTTGATCTGGTCGGTGACGATGTCGGCCGCCGTGGTGGGCTTCTCCAGGAAGCGCAGGACCCGGCCGTCGGGGCCGGTCGGGACCAGGCCGTAGGCGCGCGGGTCGTCGACGCGGGTGAGGTGAAGGGTCACGTCGGCGTCCGCCGCGCGGTGCCGCTCGACGAGCAGGGAGATGTCCGTGCCGCTCAGGATGTCGCCGTTGAGCACGGCCACCGGGCTGTCCGGGCCGCCGGTCAGCAGCCGCGCCGCGTTACGGATCGCGCCGCCGGTGCCCAGCGGTTCGGTCTCGGTGACGTATTCGAGCCGCAGCCCGAAGGCGGAGCCGTCGCCGAAGTACGCGCGGAACGTCTCGGGGAGGTACGAGGTGGCCATGACGAGGCGCTCGATGCCGGCCGCGCGGGCCCGGGCGACGAGATGGGCGAGGAACGGGACGCCGGCAACGGACACCATCGGCTTCGGCCGGCTCAGGGTGAGCGGCTGGAGCCGGGTGCCCTTGCCGCCGACCAGGAGGATCGCTTCGTTCATGTGCTGATTCCTATGGAGCGGAAAGGAAAGAGGAGAGGAGCGGCGCAGGGGTGGCGCGCGATGCGCGGCGGTTCAGCTGAGGCCCGACCACTGCCGGAAGCAGGCGGTGACGGACTCCTCGGCCGGCCGGCCGAGGAAGGAGTCGTGGGAGTCGTCCTGTGCGTCGAACGCGGCCGGGTCCTGGTGGAAGTCGAGCTTCCACCAGTACAGGCCGGACATGCCGCGGGCGCGGGCCACCTGGCAGACGGCGTCGAACCAGTTCTTCTGGACTTGGAGGTTGAGGGGGGCGGTCTTCCCCGCCCAGGCGCCGGGATGCCCGTAGGCGCCGTTCTCGGCCGGTGCGCCGACCTCGTACAGCAGGACCTTGCCGGCGGGCTTCGCGGTGGCCTTCTTCTTGTCGAGCCACTTCTGCCAGCCGTCGACGATCGCGCTGACCGGCGCGTCGTCCTTGAGTTCCTTGAGCGGGAAGTACGCGTCCACGCCGACGGCCTTGACCGGCATGGTGAGATCGCGCTCGACGTACATGTCCCAGTTGACGGCGTAGGTGATCTCGCCGGGGAAGGACTGCTGCGCGGTGTCGACGACGCCCTTCCACCGGGCGTCGGTCTCCAGGGAGGAGAGCTCCGTCCCGATCACGAAGGTCTTCACCTTGTGCTGGGCGGAGAGCTCCAGGTACGGCTTGAGGAACTGCTGGTAGGAGGCGAACCACGCGGCCGGGTCGGCGGGCTTGATCTTGCCGCGCCAGGCGAGCCGATCCTGCGCCATGATCGACTGCTCGTCGAGCAGCGGTCGTACGGTCAGGCGCAGCCCGCTGGCCGCGGCCTCGTCGAGCAGGATGGCCAGATGGGCGGTGCTCGGCGTGATCGGTCCGGCCTCGACCTTGCTGGACGTGACGCCCTTGGTGACGAAGGGGAACGAGACCGAGAGCGAGTTCATGTCCCGGCCGACGACGTAGTCGACGACCTTGCGGGCCTTGGCCCGTACGGTGCTGTCCTTCTCGGCCGGGTCCGCGTACCAGAGGACCTGGACGCCCAGTTCCGGGTCGCCTTCCTTCCACGGCTTGGTGACCTGCGGAACGGACGAGGGCGCGGACGCGGAGGCGGACGCGGAGCCCCGGGAGGAGCCCGAGCCCTCGGCCCCGGGCGAGGCCGGCGTGTCGTCGAGGAGTCCGCAGGAGGTGAGGGCCAGGACGAGGACGGCGACGAGACCGGCGACGCGGGACGTGGAGCGGGCGTACGGGGAAGGGCGCATGGCTGCTCTCATCAGGCCGGCTTCGCGATGACGACGAACTGGTTCTCGGTTCCGCGCAGGTAGCGCAGCAGGCCCTTGAACGAGCCGCACGCCTCCCAGATCGCGAAGAAGGGCATGAGCAGGAGCACGGCCGGCGGTTCCCACCACAGGCGGCGGCCGTTGGCCGACACGGAGGCGTTGATCTTCAGCCCCTCCCAGTACATCCACACGGCGTAGCCCATGGTGATGGCCCACAGCGGCAGGATCCAGGGGCTGACGGGCGAGGTGTTGACGTCGCCCATCAGCGCGCCGGCCGCGAGGACCACGGCGACGTGCTGGAAGGGGCCGATGACCCACGTGGTCACGCTGTACATCAGCAGGGCGCGGGAGTGGCGCGGCAGCGTCTTGTTGAAGGCCAGGCCGACCAGGCCCCAGGACCACCGCTCGCGCTGCTTGAGGAAGTCGCGCATGTTGGAAGGCGAGGCGCCGTAGCTGCGGCCGGAGAACCAGTCGCTGCGGCCCTTGTACCGGCTGGAGAAGACCAGGGCGAGGTGGGCGTCCTCACAGATGGAGTCGGGGCCGAAGTCCCAGCCGATGGTCGCCTCGATCGACGAGCGGATCAGCAGCAGTTCGCCGTGGAGGCCGACGAGCGGGGTGCCGCCACCGGTGAGGACCGCGAAGCGTGCGATGTCGTCGGCGGGGCGGATGGCGTCGGCGAGCCAGGTGAGGCGGTTGACGGCGTTCTCGCGGGGATAGGTGAGCATCCCCTGGGCCAGGTGCTTGGCGTCGTCGCCCGCACGGCGCTGGGCGTTGATGAACCGGGCGACCTGCTGGGCGGTGTCGGGGCCCACCCCGGTGTCGTCGTCCATGTGCAGCACCCAGACGTCGTCCAGGGCCTCGCCCTCGGCGATGCGCAGTTCGTGCGAGTAATGGTTGGCCCGGGCCTTGAACCGCGTGCCGTTCGGCGTCTTGTACGCCTTGGGGACGGTGACCACGCGGATCAGGGGGTGCGTGGCGGCGAGCGCGTCGATGCGCTCGGCGGCCTCGCACCCCTCCTCCGTCAGCACTTCGATGCGCAGGTCCCGGAACCAGGCGGGCATGAACTCGCAGTACGACAGGACCGAACGTTCGAGGGCGGGATACGTGTCGTGGCGTCCGATGGTGGGCACGAGCACGATCAGGCGGTCCTGCGTCACCGGCTCCGGGGGTGCCCAGTCGCGCTGGCGTTTGATGCGGCGGCGCGTCAGCACGGCTCCGGCGATGCCGACGAGGGAACTCGCGACGGGGAGGGTCCAGAGAATGGTGACGGCCCATCCCATGAGGGTGTTCTCGTCGTAATAGAGCCAGGATGAAACGAGATAGGCGGCTATGCCCGTGATGAAGAACGGGAGCAGACTGGGCTTCCAGGAGGCCTGACGCCGCATCAGCCTGCCGGCGCGTCGGGTTCCGGGCGCCGCGACGTGCTGTGTGGAGGTGGTCATGAACTCCGCCCGGTCATGCGTTTCTCTGTCAAGGAATGTTGCGTCGCATTCCGCCGCCCCGTTACGGCGAATCGACTCACTTGTGTGCCGATCGTTTTATCACGAACTTGCGTGCGGAGTGACATGAGTGGAATCACCCTGAAGTCCGTAAGGTCTTGATAGGGACCGGTATTGGCTTTCGACCGGAGTGCGGCTGGGGCGTGTCCTTCCGGTCGTGCCGGGCAGCGCGGGCCCGGCACGATCCCGAAGACCGCCCTAGAGCGGGGGATATCTCGTGAGCCAGCCCGGCGCGGATTGGGCGGGGTTGTGGAGGGTCGGACCCTGGGTCATCTCCAGGGCGAAGTCGTCGGAGATCTCCAGCAGCGTGGCACGGCCTTCGAGTTCGGCGAGCCAGGCGGCCGGCAGGGCGGTCTCGCCGTGGAGGGCGCCGAGCAGCGCCCCGCACAGGGCGCCCGCGGCGCTGGAGTCGCCGCCGTGGTTGACGGCGAGGCGCAGGCCGTGCGAAACGTCCTCGGCGACCAGCGCGCAGTAGACGGCGACGGCGAGGGCGTGTTCGGCACCGGCCTCGCCCGGGGTGAGGGCCTCGACGGCGTCGGCGCCCGGCTGACCCCGGGTCACGGCGGCCAGCGCGCGCTGGAGGGCGTCCGTGACGGGCTGGTGGCCGGGGCGCGTGCCCAGCAGGCCCAGGGTGCGCTGGACGGCGGAGTCGAGGGAGTCGCCGCGGGTCAGGCCGTGGACGATGACCGCCAGCGCGCCGGCCGAGAGCGTGGCGCAGGGGTGGCCGTGGCTCTGCGCGGCGCACTCGACGGTGAGCTGGAGGACCAGGGCGGGCTCCCAGCCGACCAGCAGTCCGAAGGGGGCCGAGCGCGAGGCGGCGGCCGCATCACGGGCGTGGGGGTTCTTGGGCTGATCCAGGGTGCCGAGCACCTCGTCGGCGAAGCCGGTCAGGCAGGCGCGCTCCGGCCCGCGGCGGGCGTAGAGCCACTCCTCCTGCGCGAGCCAGCCGTTGTCCTTGCGGCGCTCGTCGGGGCCCCAGTCGTGCTGCGTGGCGGCCCAGCGCCGGTACGCGCGGTGGATGTCGGTGGGCGGGTGCCAGACACCGGTGTCGCGGCGTACGTGGGCCCGTATCAGCCCGTCCACGGTGAACAGGGTGAGCTGGGTGGCGGCGGTGATCCTGCCGCGGCGCCCGTGCGCGGGTGCGGGTCCGGTCAGACCTTCCGGGCCGTGGGCCGCCCGGACGGCGTCGAGGGAGAGGCCGGCCAGGGGGGCGCCGAGGGCGTCGCCGAGGGCGGAGCCGAGGAGGGCGCCGCGGACGCGGCTGCGGAAGTCCTGCTGCTCGACGCGGCCCCAGAGGCCGGTGATGACACTCCGGCCGAGGGCGCGGGCCGCGGCGGCGGGTGCGGCGGTCGGGGCGGCGCCTGGTGCGAGTGGGGCGGCGGAGGCCGCGGCTGTGGCGGGGGCGGTGGCGGGTGCCGCGGGTGTGGCCGGGGCTGCGGGGCCGGCCGTCGGTGCGGGTTCCGCGGCGGATGCCGAACCCGCGGGTCCGGTGGCCGTGCCGGCGCCCGAGCCGGGACCGCCCGCTCCACCGGCTCCGCCCATCGTGCCGTTCGTACCGCTCACTTCGTCCACCCCCGGCACCGCGCCCCCAGCTGACTCGTACCCGCCGCGCATGCGAAATCCGCACTGTAGTGGACAGCTTCGATCGGATTCGGAAGTGGTTCGCCAAGCGGCCGGTAAGTGGGCGGTAAGTGGGCGGAGATCGACCAGAATCCGAACACTTCCGGCCACGACCTGGCCGATGGCATACATGCTTTGTCAGTCGAACGGAGGGGAGCCCGTCGCGGCTCCCCTCCGCAGTGCTCAGTCCAGTACGGGCAGCAGCTCCGGCAGGTGGCCGTCCGAGGCCCGGGCCGCGTCCTGCCGCTCCGGCGGCACCTCCCCGTACAGCGTCGTACGGGCCTTCGCGGGCCGGCCGGCGGCCTCGGCGACGGCGATCAGGTCCTGGACCGACTTGTACGAGCCGTAACTCGATCCCGCCATCCGCGAGATGGTCTCCTCCATCAGCGTCCCGCCCAGGTCGTTCGCCCCGGACCGGAGCATCTCCGCGGCGCCCTCCGCGCCCAGCTTCACCCAGCTCGTCTGGATGTTGGGAATGTGCGGGTGGAGCAGGAGCCGGGCCATCGCCGTCACCGCGCGGTTGTCGCGGACCGTCGGGCCGGGCCGGGAGATGCCCGCCAGGTACACGGGCGCGTTGGTGTGGATGAACGGCAGCGTCACGAACTCGGTGAAGCCGCCCGTCCGCTCCTGGATCCGGCCCAGCGTGCGGAAGTGGCCGAGCCAGTGCCGCGGCTGGTCCACATGCCCGTACATCATCGTGGACGAGGAGCGGATCCCCAGCTCGTGCGCGGTGGTGATCACGTCGATCCAGTCCGCCGTCGGGAGCTTGCCCTTCGTCAGGACCCAGCGGACCTCGTCGTCGAGGATCTCCGCCGCCGTGCCCGGGATGGAGTCCAGGCCGGCCTCCTTGGCCGCCGTCAGCCAGTCCCGTACGGACATCCCCGTACGCGTGGCGCCGTTGACGACCTCCATCGGCGAGAAGGCGTGCACGTGCATGCCCGGGACCCGCTGCTTCACCGCGCGCGCGATGTCGAAGTACGCCGTCCCGGGCAGGTCCGGATGGATGCCGCCCTGCATGCACACCTCGACCGCGCCGACGTCCCACGCCTGGGCGGCGCGGTCGGCGACCTGGTCCAGCGACAGCGTGTACGCGTCGGCGTCCGTACGCCGCTGTGCGAAGGCGCAGAAGCGGCAGCCGGTGTAGCAGACGTTGGTGAAGTTGATGTTCCGCGTGACGATGTAGGTGACCTCATCGCCCACGACCGACCTGCGCAGGTCGTCGGCGATCCGGCACAGCGCGTCCAGGGCCGGCCCGTCCGCGTGCAGCAGCGCGAGCGCCTGCGCGTCGGTCAGCTTCACCGGATCGTCCGCGGCCTGCGCGAGGGCGCCCCGCACGTCCGTGTCGATGCGCTCGGCCACCATCCCGGGAGCCGCCGCCTCCCGCAGCGCCTCCCAGTCGCCGTACACCTCGTCGAAGTCGTCGCGGCGGTCGCCGGTGCGGCCCTCGGTGTCGATGGCGGCGTGCAGATCGGTGCGCCCGTATGCGGCGAACCCCTCGTCCGGCTCCTGCCAGGGCCGCCCCTCGACCTTCGCGGACTCGTCCGCCAGCCCCGTGCCGCCATCCGCCAGCGCCCGTACGTGCGGCAGCAGCCGGGGGTCCAGCCACGGCTCGCCGCGCTGCAGGAACTCCGGGTAGATGGTGAGGCGTTCGCGCAGCTCGAAGCCGGCGGCGGCGGTGCGCTCGGCCAGCTCCTCGATGTGCGGCCAGGGGCGCTCGGGGTTGACGTGGTCGGGGGTCAGCGGCGAGACCCCGCCCCAGTCGTCGATGCCCGCCCCGATGAGCAGGGCGTACTCGGCGTCCACCAGGTTCGGCGGGGCCTGGATCCGGGCGCTCGGGCCCAGGATGTGGCGGGCGACGGCGATGGCGGCCGCCAGCTCCTCCAGCTCCGCGTCCGGCATGCCGCGCATGGCGGTGTCCGGCTTGGCGCGGAAGTTCTGGACGATGACCTCCTGGATGCCGTGGTAGGCACGCTGGATCCGCCGGAGCTCGAAGAACGCCTCGGCCCGCTCGTCGTAGGACTCGCCGATCCCGATCAACACACCGGTGGTGAAGGGGACGTTGGAGCGGCCCGCGTCCTCCAGCACTCGCAGCCGCAGCGCCGGATCCTTGTCGGGGGAGCCGTGGTGGGGACCGCCGGGCTCGGACCACAGACGGGTGGCTGTGGTCTCCAGCATCATGCCCATGCTCGGCGCCACCGGCTTCAGGCGCTGCAGATCCGACCAGGACATCACCCCGGGATTGAGGTGCGGCAGCAGCCCCGTCTCCTCCAGGACCCGGATCGCCATGGCGCGCACATAGGCGAGGGTGTCGTCGTACCCGTGCGCGTCGAGCCACTCGCGCGCCTCGGGCCAGCGGTCCTCGGGGCGGTCGCCGAGGGTGAAGAGCGCTTCCTTGCATCCCATGGCAGCGCCTTGGCGGGCGATGTCGAGGACCTCGTCGGGGGAGAGGTACATCCCGTGGCCGCTCTTGCGGAGCTTGCCCGGGACGGTGACGAAGGTGCAGTAGTGACACTTGTCGCGACACAGGCGCGTGAGGGGGATGAAGACCTTGCGCGAGTACGTGATCACGCCGGGCCGCCCTGCGGCGGCGAGCCCGGAGTCCCTTACCCGTGCGGCGGAGGCGGCGAGATCCCTCAGGGCCTCGCCGCGCGCCTGGAGGAGCACGGCCGCCTCGGTCGCGTCGAGCGCGACGCCGTCTCGCGCCCGCCGGAGCGCGCGGCGCATCGCGTTTTCGGTCGGAGCGTCACTCGGAGTGGTCATGTGGCGAGCATACGATCCGATGTTCCGGCGGTGGTGTGGCTCACCTCATCAGCTCACCGGCGTTGACCAGCAGGGACTGGCCGGTTATCGCCCGCGCCCGGTCTGAGGCGAAGAACACAGCGGCGTCCGCCACGTCCCCGTCGGTGGCGAGGTCGGGCAGGGCCATCCGCTGTGTGAGGCGGGCGTGCACCTCGGCCTCGGGAACGCCTTCCGTATGGGCGGTAAAGGTGACGAAAGCCTGCACGGGCGGCCCCCACATCCACCCGGGCAGCACGGTGTTGACGCGGATCCGGTGGGGGCCGAGCTCGCGGGCCATGGAATACATGGCCGACGTCAGGGCCCCTTTGCTGGCGGCGTAGGCCGCCTGCTGCACCTCGTTGGGCGCGGCAACGGCGGACTGCGTCCCGATGACCACGACCGAGCCTCCACCACCCTCCTTGAGCGCGGGCAGGCAGGCCCGAGTCATCCTCAAGGTCCCCAGGAGGTTCACGTCGATGATCTGCTGCCAGGTCCCGAAGTCGGCGTCCTCCAGCCCCCCGAAGTACGAGTCCCAGGCGGCGACGTGCACGACGGCGTCCACACCCCCGAACCGCTCCCGTGCGAGCGCCGCGAGCGCCTCGCACTGCCGCTCGTCACCGATGTCGGTGGCCCGGTAGGCGGTACGAACCCCGTCGGGGTCGATCTCGGCGGCGGACTTGGCCAGATTCGCCTCGGTCCGCGCCCCGAGCACGGCGTTCCCCCCGTCCCGCACGACGGCGGCGGCCACCTGATGCCCGAGCCCGGCCCCGACGCCGGAGACGATGACGGTCTTCCCTTGCAGCAGCATGACGGCCTCCAGCACGCGGCGTATCTGACGGGCCGTCAGGCTAGGGGAGGCGAGGTGGGTTGGGAAGGGTCCCACGAGGGGGTGGGCTGGGAAGGGCTCGCGAGGGGGTGGGCTGGGAAGGGCTCGCGAGGAGCGCGGGACCGGCGGCCGAACGGGTCGGGCGGCCGCCACCCCTCAGCGCTGGGCCTCCTCCAGCAGGGCGATCTGCCGTGCGATCACGGCGGGCGGGAAGGCCCGCCCCACCTGGCCGTCCGAGCTCTTGGTGAAGGTCGCGACGCAGTGCCCCGTCCGGACGATCGTGTACTGCGTCACGTGCCGGCCCGTTTCCGTCGGAATCGAGATCTCGAACTGCACGGCCTCGTCGCCGAGGGGCGGGGCGGGCGCGACGGCCACCGTGTTCTTCTGGATCCCGGAAGGACCTTCCTGCTCGTAGTACCGGCAGGTGGTCAGGCCGTCCCGGAGCAGCGAGAAGACGATCTGCGCACGGGATTCTTTGTACGAGGCGAGGAAGCTGCTGCTGGAGAACGCGTCGTTCTTCCAGTTGAATATCTGCTCGGCCACGGTCGGGGCGGTGTTCACGTTCATCTGCGCGTACGCGGCGTCGAGCACGCGCCCGCAGGCGAGGTCCGACGGGGGCTTGAACCGCGGGTCCGGCTTCGCGGGCCTCCGGATGTCGACCGGGTTCCCATACGAATCGGGGACGTCCGCGTCCGGCACTGCGGCCGCCACCAGTTGGTCGGGGGTCAGCCAGCGGCCCGTGACGCCCGGGGCGGACGGGGAGCCGGACGGCGAGGCCGGAGCCGAGGCCGAAGAAGAGGCCGAAGTCGAGGCCGAAGTCGAGGCCGACGGTGCACCCGCGTCCCCGGCCGAAGACCGCCCGGATCCCGCGGCGCACCCGACCACGGTCAGCGCGATGCCGACTGCCCCCACAACGAGACGGAGGCCGACCGCCGGTCTCGCGCGCCGCTCATGCATGGAACCGTCCTCCTGAGGTGTGGATGATCAGGGGAAGGTATCGGCGATGACCCGCCACCACCAGGGCATTCCAGCTGTCGGTCACCTTCGCCGCGCAGCCCGCGCCCCAAGCCGAAGACGATCCGCCGTGGTCACGGAGTCCTACGCCACCCCGTGCCGCGGGCTCACCGCCGAGAAGTCTTGATCGGCCCCCGCCCGCCGCCGCCCGTTTCCGTCACCCGTCACGTCCCCTGCCGTCCGCCGTACTCCGACAGCGCCCGCCCCAGGCGGGCGGCGCCCTCCGCTATCTCGGACGGGGTGTGCGTCGTGAAGGTCAGGCGCAGCGTGCGGGGGTCGGGGGTGTCCGTGTAGAAGGGGGCTCCCGGGACGAAGGCGACGTCGTGGGCCACGGCCGTCTTGAGGAGGGCCGTCGCGTCGTGGTCCTCGGGGAGGCGGGCCCAGACGAACATGCCGCCCGCGGGCAGGTTCCACTCGCAGTCCGCCGGGAGGGTCCGGCTCAGGGCCGTCTGCAGGGCGTCCCGGCGTTCGCGGTACGCCGCGCGCACCGTGGCGATGTGGGCGTCCAGGTCCACCGTCGCGAGGTAGTGCGCCGCGGCCAGCTGGTCCACCGTGGACGTGTGGAGGTCCGCCGCCTGCTTCGCGACCACCGCGGCCCCGCGCAGCGCCGCCGGCGCCCGGAGCCAGCCCAGGCGCAGCCCCGGCGCCATGATCTTCGAGAAGCTGCCGAGCAGGGCCGTACGGTCCTCCGCACCCGGATGCGCCGCGAGCCACGGGATGGGGGAGCCCTCGTAGCGGAGGTCGCCGTACGGGTCGTCCTCGACCAGCCACAGACCGAGGCGCGCGGCGATCTCCGCCACCGCGGCCCGCCGGGCGGCCGGCAGGGTGCGTCCCGTCGGGTTCTGGAAGGTGGGCACGGTGTAGAGCAGCTTCGGCCGCTCCCGAGCGACGAGTTCCGCCAGCGCGTCCGGGAGGATGCCCTGCTCGTCGCAGGGCACGGCGACCACCCGGGCCCCCGCCAGCCCGAAGCACTGGAGGGCCGCCAGGTAGGTGGGGTTCTCCACCAGCACCACGTCCCCGGGTTCGATCAGGGTGCCGGTGATGAGGGTGAGGGCCTGCTGGGAGCCCGAGGTGATGAGCACGTCGTCGGCGTCCGTCGGCAGGCCGCGGGCCGTCGCCCGGGCCGCGACGGCCGCGCGGAGTTCCGGCGCGCCCTCGGTGGTCGAGTACTGGAGCGCGCGCCGCGCCGACACGCCGAACGCGGCGTCGTACGAGGCCCGCAGGCCCTCGGTGTCGAACAGCTCGGGCGCGGGGAGGCCGCCGGCGAAGGAGATGATCCCGGGGCGCTGGGTGAGCGCGAGGATCTCGCGTACCGGGGAGCCCTCCACCGAGGTGGCGCGGGTGGCGAACGCGGGCGGCGGCACAAGGGCAGCGGCGGCGACAGCAGACACGGGCAGCTCCTCCGGGAGACGGGTGCGCGCATCGTAGCGAGACATCGTTGTAGGCGACACCTATATGTCAGGTGGTGGACCGGTCCTCCTCGCGCTTCGCCCCGCTTTCCTCTCCGCCCTTGCCCGTCCGCCCTTTCGTGTCTGCCGCTTCCCGACCCCTCCCGATCTGACGCGACATCAGCTAGACCGTTCCCATGACGACAGGAGAGCAGGCCCCCGGCCAGGACGCCCCGCAGGACGCCCCGCAGGACACCCGGCAGGACACCCGGCAGAATCCGCCGCGCGGCACCCGCGTCGACGACTACGCCGCACTCGCGGCGGTCGGCCCTTACGGCGTCCGCCCCGGCCATGCGCTGATCACCATGGTGGAACCGCACCCGGGCCACGAGTACGCGTACAACCGCTGGTACGAGGACGACCACTACTACGCCGGCGCCATGGCCATGCCCTGGATGTACGCGGGGCGCCGGTGGGTGGCCACCCGCGAACTCCAGGAGCTGCGCTACCCCGAGCAGTCGGCCGTAGCCCAGCCGGTCACCGCCGGCTGCTACCTGTCCACGTACTGGGTCACCGAGGGCCGCTACGACGAGCACATGAAGTGGACCGTCGGCATCAACCAGCGCCTGAACCGCGACGGCCGGGTCTGCCAGGACCGCACCCACGTCTTCACGTCGTTCCAGGACCACGCGGCCACCGTCTACCGCGACGGCGCGGCCGGCCCGCGGGACTTCCACGCCCTCGACCACCCGTACGCCGGCCTCGTGGTCCAGGTCGTCGACGCCGAGAGCCCCGAGCAGCGGGCCGAGTTGCTGGAGTGGCTGCGCTCACGCGCCCTGCCGAAGCGGCTGCAAGGATCCCCGGCCGCGATGGTGACGCTCTTCCGGCCCACCCCGCTGCCCGGTGACCGGATGACGTACGTCAAGCAGGTGGAGGGGGTGGACACCCGCCTCACGCTGCTGTGGTTCCTCCAGGAGGACCCCCGGACCTGCTGGGAACGCTTCCTGGGGCTCGACGCGGAGGTCGCGGCGGCGGGACTGGGGCGGGTGGAGCTGGTGGCGCCGTTCATCCCGACGGTGCCGGGGACCGACCGCTACGTCGACCAACTGCGCTGAGGGCGGGCCCTGCGCCGGCCACCTTCGCGGAGACCGGAGGCCGGGCGCTGCCGATCACGGCCGTACGCGGACATGGCCGAGCCCCCTCGGCCAAGACGGCGGACCGGTCGAGAGGGCTCCAGTCAGTGGTGCAGGTGATACGGGTAATGCCGGCGGTGCAGGTGATTCGGGTAATGCTGGCAGTGCAGGTCGTGCGGCACATCGTTCTGCCGGGCCTGCCGTTGCCGGAGGTGAGGGCGAGACGGTTGGGGCGCGTCGTGATCTTCAGGCGAGGCGTCCCAGCCGGCCTTCGGTGACGTCGGCGACGAACGAGGTCCAGGAGCCGGGCGCGAAGGTGAGGGACGGGCCGTCCTGCACCTTCGAGTCGCGGACGGCGATGGCCTCCACGACGGGGGACTTGACCTCGACGCAGGCGCCGTTGGCAGAGTAGGAGGACTTGATCCAGTTGTCCGTGGCGCCCTGGCGAATAGCCATGTTTCTCTCCGGTGAGCGAGTAGTTCCGGTGTCTTGTCGGCCATTGCTCCGGCTGACCTGATCGACGCTACCGGCAGCTCCTGACGGGTGAAGGAAGCATTCACCCGACCGAGTGGCATATTCCATTCAGGCCTTCTGTGGCCGGGGAGTGACGGTGTACCGTACCGGCCCCTTCGCCTCCGGCCCCGTGCATCAGGGGCTTATGCGTGCTTGTCTGCATATTTCTCGATGATCCCGGAGATGAACTGACGCGTGTCGTCGACGTTGAGGGCCTGCGCCCGCAGGTGCTCGTACATCACGCTGTACTTCTGCACGTCGTTGGCCTTCTCCAGGTACAGGTCGCTCGTCACGCCCTCGATGTAGACCACCGTCGAGTCGGACGCGTCCGGGAACTCCAGGATCGCGTACTGACCGTTGACGCCCGGGTGCGCACCCAGCGAGAAGGGCATCACCTGCACGGTGACGTGTGGCTGCTCCGACTGCTCTATCAGGTACTCCAGCTGCCGGATCATCAACTGGGCGTCGCCCACCCGCCGGCACAGCGCGGCCTCGTCGATGACCGCCCACAGGCGCAGCGGCCCGAGCTCCGGGTTGTTGTTGTCCGTCTCCGAGAGCCGCTTCTGCCGGTGCATGCGCACCTGGACCCGTTTGTCCACGTCGGCCGGGGCGGTCTCCGGCCACGCGCCGCGGACGAGGGCCTGGGCGTACTCCGTGGTCTGGAGCAGTCCGGGGATCACCAGGGGCTCGTACGTGCGCAGGCTGGCGGCGTCCGTCTCCAGGCCGATGTAGACGCTGTACGGGATGTCGCCGAAGGCGTGCCACCAGCCCTGCTGGCGGGAGTCCTTCGCCATCTGCATGAGGGAGTCGATGAGCCGGCGGTCCTCGACCTCGTACACGTCGCACAGGTCGCGGACGTCGCGCTGGCTGATGGAACGGCGGCCGTTCTCCAGCCGGCTGATCTTCGACTGGGAGACGAGGAGGCGCTCGGCGACCTGTTCGGCCGTCATGCCCTTGTCCTCGCGGAGCTTGCGCAACTCCATGCCCAGTCGGCGGCGTCGGACGGTGGGATTGACATTGGACGCCACGTGAACGGCACCTCCGCCTTCTTCTGTCGTGCAGCAGCTGTCTCTCTGCGTGCCTGGTGTTGAGCAGACTGCCACCGAAGCGGGCGGCGGCGCTGGGGAACGGCCCGGAAACAGACGCGCGGGGTGGCGGGG
>NZ_JBSGZI010000071.1:0-42336 GCF_053610945.1 Streptomyces sp. NPDC054849 | reverse complement strand
ATCTCCGGGAGCTCGATGCCCTCGCGGGCGATGTACTGCCAGACGTCCAGCTCGGTCCAGTTGGAGAGCGGGAAGACGCGCACGTGCTCACCGGGCGCGTGGCGGCCGTTGTAGAGCTGCCACAGCTCGGGACGCTGACGCCGCGGATCCCAGGCGCCGAACTCGTCGCGCAGCGAGAAGACGCGCTCCTTGGCGCGGGCCTTCTCCTCGTCGCGGCGTCCGCCGCCGAAGACCGCGTCGAAGCGGTGGGACCCGATGGCGTCCAGCAGCGGCACGGTCTGCAGCGGGTTACGGGTACCGTCCGGGCGTTCGCACAGCCGGCCGTCGTCGATGAAGTCCTGGACGCGGGCCACGTGCAGCCGCAGGTTGTACCGCGCCACCACGCGGTCGCGGTACTCCAGCACTTCGGGGAAGTTGTGCCCGGTGTCGACGTGCAGCAGGGAGAAGGGCACCGGCGCCGGCGCGAACGCCTTCAGCGCCAGGTGCAGCATGACGATCGAGTCCTTGCCGCCGGAGAAAAGGATCACCGGCCGCTCGAACTCACCCGCCACCTCGCGGAAGATGTGCACCGACTCCGCCTCGAGGGCGTCCAGGTGCGACAGCGCGAAGGGGTTCTCCGACGCCTCGATCGGACTCCGGGTCGCGGTCGTCATACCAGGTCCCTCTCGGTCAGGAAGGTGTGCAGCTCGGCGGCGGACTCGGCCACCGAGCGGCCCTGTGTCTGGATACGCAGCTCCGGGTTCTCCGGGGCTTCGTACGGGTCGTCCACACCGGTGAGACCCGACATCTCACCGGCGGCCTGCTTGGCGTACAGGCCCTTCACGTCGCGCGCGGAGCAGAGCGCGACGGGGGTGGCCACGTGGATCTCCAGGAACTCCGTGCCGTGGGCGGCGTGCCGCTCGCGGACGGCGGCGCGGGATTCGGCGTACGGGGCGATGACGGGGGCCAGCACCTTGACGCCGTGGGACGCCAGCTTCTGCGCCACGAAGCCGATCCGGGTCACGTTGGTGTGCCGGTCCTCCTTGGTGAACCCCAGCCCCCCGGAGAGGAAGGCGCGGATCTCGTCACCGTCGAGCACCTCGACCTCGTGGCCCTCGGCGCACAGGCGCTCGGCGAGGGCGAAGGCGAGGGTGGTCTTGCCCGAGCTGGGCAGCCCGGTCAGCCACACGGTGGCGCCGCGCTCGCGGGGGTCGCAGGCGGGTGGCGCCTGCGCGGTGGCCCCGGCGGCCAGGGCGTGAGCTGTGGTCACGGCGGTGTTCTCCTGAAAGTGGGGTGACGGGCTGTCGGGGACGGCCGCGCGCGCCCTTGTCCGAGCCGGCCGTCCCGCGAGGACCACGCCCTCCCGCCGGCCGCCGGCTGAACCGAACGGCGCGCACCCCCGGCGGACGGCGAGGACCGTCCGGCCGGGGTGGCGGGATCTCTCAGGTGGTGGCGAACTCGGCCAGGACCCGGCCGAGGACGTCCATGTCGATCCGGTGCCAGGAACCGGGCAGCTCCATCCCCCGGCCGTTGGGCAGGGCCGCGGCGGTCGCCTGCGCCGCGGCGCGCAGCCAGGCGCTGGTGCTGTCGCTGTTGAGGACCAGCGCTTCGGTCCGGTACCCGGCGAGCCGGTCGACCGGGACGCTGTAGTCGCCGCAGATCTCCGTGTCGTAGGCGAGGGTGTGGGCGTTCGCCTCGTTCATCGCCCAGATCGGGCCCTTGCGCCACTCCGCGATCGTGTCGGGGGTGAAGCCCAGGAATCCGCCGAGGAAGTGCTCGACCGCCTCGTCGCGCCGGTCTTCCGCCAGGATGACCCGCAGCGTCTTCGCGAAGTTCCACACGGGCTTCGGGAATCCGTCGACCCGGAAGAACGGCTCGTGCAGCGCGAGCTTGGTGATCGGGGCGCCGGCGAGCGCCGCCTCGATCGCCAGGTTCGCGCCCGTGGATCCGGCGAACACGACCGCCGAGCCGCCGGCCTCCTGGATCACCGCCTCGAGGTCCTCGATCTCCCGTTCGACGGCGTACTCGGGGGAGTCGCCGCTCTGGCCGCGTCCGCGGCGGTCGTAGACGTACGTGGTGCAGTGCGGTGCCAGCTCGGGCACCAGGGCGTCGAAGATGGTGTGATCGCGGAACGAACCGTTGAGAAGCACGATCGGCGGGCCTTCGCCCGCCTTCTCATAGGCGATCGTCGTGCCGTCCCGGGAAACGACCTTGCGCATCACGCACTCCTCATGCCGCCGGAGGTGCTCTCACCTCGCCGTATGTCGGCATCTTCGAGCGCGTCGGTGGATCACCGGTCGAGGACCGGTCGCGGGTGGCGGCCCGCGCCCCTCACGAGAGCCAGCCGGCCTCGGTGGCGATGCGGACGGCATCAATCCGGTTGCGGGCGTTCAACTTCACCACGGTCGTCGTCAGGTAGTTGCGAACCGTGCCGATCGACAGGTGCAGCTTCGCGGCGATCTCCCGCGGCTCGTCGCCCTGCGCGGCCATGCCGAGCACCTCGATCTCGCGTTCGGACAGGGGGTTCTCCCCGATGTCCCATGCGCTCATGGCGATCTGAGGGTTGATCACCCGGCGGCCCGCGGCCACCTCCCTGACGGCCTGCGCGAGCCCCTCCGCCGGGGAGTCCTTGAGCAGGAAACCCGAGACGCGCGCGGCCATGGCCCGGCGCAGCAACCCGGGACGTCCCAGTCCGGTCATGATCAGCGTGCGGCATGCCGGAAGCTGGTCGTGGAGCATCTCGGCTGCGGTGAGGCCGTCCATGTTCGGCAGGTCGACATCCATGATCGCCACGTCCGGCCGGCACTCCAGTGCGGTCGGGACGATCAGATCACCTCTGTCCACCACGGCGACGACTTCCAGGTCCGGCTCCAGTTCGAGCAACGCGACCAGTGCTCCCCGCACCATGTGCATGTCCTCGGCGAGGAGAATTCTGATCCCCCGATTGTCCACCTATCCCCCTTTTACCATCCCCCGAATGGTGTGCAATTCCCCAGAATTATCCATGAAATATCAGATCGCTGCGTCCGCCTCTCGGAGTGTGGACGGCGGGTCCCCTGGCGGGGAGGAGAATTCCGGCCGCGTTCCCCGGCTTTCGGACAGGTCGCGCGCGCCCAGCTGCCCGCGGTACCCGCGCGCCACGAGCCGGACGTCGGCGAGCGCCTGACGGGAGATGCAGAGCACGGTGGTGAGCTCGTCCCTGGCGGCCTCCGGTGCCTGCGGCAGCAGCCGGTGGATGAGCGCGCACTTCATCGTGACCGTGGACAGGCTCGATCCGAGTACCTGGTGCAGCTCGCGCTCCACGATCAGGCGCTCGCGGGCGACGGCCAGCCGCGCCAGCGCGCCCCTGGCCTCGTGCAGCTCGGTGACCAGCCGGTACAGCGCGGTGAAGCCGGAGATGACCAGGCCCGCCACCAGGGAGGAGTCCGCCAGGTAGACGATGTCGGACAGCGGGGCGCCGCCGGCCGCGGCCAGCGGCACGATGAGCGCGACCGAGGCGGTGCTCAGGGCCAGCCGAAGCTTCCCCGGCACGGTGATCAGCAGGGATCCGGCGAGGAATCCGGCCATGGAGCCCCAGGGTCCGCCGAGCCACAGCAGCGGGGCGTAGGTGGCCGCGGCCTGGAGCCCGAGCGTGAGCGCCCGCACGTGCGGGGGCCAGGTGCGCGCGCGGCGCAGCGAGTGCAGCACCTGCAGCGCCACGACGACGGCGAAGCAGCCGAGGAAGGCGAGCGCGGCGGCCCCGGACGCGGCGATCTGCGCGGCGTTGATCACGGTGATGAGCGTGTAGCCCGCCAGCACGGCCACGAGCATGCTCCGCGCCACCCGGGGTGCCCAGTTCCGGGCGTCCCGCCCCCGGTCCTCCGGTTCCGGCTCGCGATGGCCGTCACCGGCCAGGGCGGCGGCGGGGGCGTGGGCGGCGACCTCGAACCAGCCGTCGCCGGTCGGCCCGCTGGTCAGATCACCGCCGACACCGCGCAGCCGGGTCGTCAGATTGCCGAGCCCGCTGCCGCCGCCCGCGATGGTGTCCGTACTGCCGTCCCCGACGCCGTCGTTGCGGATCCGCAGGGACGCCGTCCCGTCCTGCAGGGTGGCGGTGATCGTGCAGTGCTGCGCCTTGCTGTGCCGCAGCGCGTTGGTGACGCTCTCGCGCAGCACGATGGCCAGCACCGTGTCCACCTCCCGCGGCAGCGCACCGCAGGCCAGGTCGGCCTCGGCCTCGATCTGTGCGGCGGACAGGACCGAGAGCGCGGACTCGGTCTCGGTGGCCAGCGACATGTCGCGGTAGCCGGTCGCCACCAGACGCACGTCGGCCAGGGCCTCGCCGGCGATGCCGAGCACCTCGGCGACCTCGGCCCGGGCCCGGTCGGGTGCGGACGGGAGCAGCCGGTAGCCGAGTTCGGTCTTCAGTGCGATCGCCGACAGGCTGTAGCCGAGCAGGTCGTGCAGGTCGCCGGCGACCCGCAGCCGCTCCTGGACGACGGCCATTCCGGCCAGCGCGCGCCGCGTGTCGCGGATCTCGGCGACCAGACCGGAGAGCGAGCTGACCCCGTAGATGATGAGACTGGCGAGCAGCGTGGCACCGATGCTGTAGACCGCGACGCCCGGACCGGCGATCGCGACCACGGCGGGGACGATGCCCGCGGTGACCACGGCGTACAGCGGCCAGCGGAGCCGGCCCGGCACGGCCAGCAGCACCGAGCCCGCGAGCAGTCCGGCCATCGCGCCCCACGGCAGTCCGAGCCAGGCGAGCGGCGGATAGGTGACCAGGGCCTGGGCGCAGAGGGTCAGGGCGCGGACGCGGACGGGCCAGGAACGCGGTCGCCGGGTGGAGTGCGCGAACTGCAGGGCGAGGACGGCGACCAGACAGAAGGCCAATAACGTCAGCCGTGCGGGACCCGGGTCCTCGTCGAGCACGCCGAGCACGGTGACGAGCGTGTGGCCGCCGAGGACTCCCAGCGTGACCAGGAGCGCCATGCGCGGCGCCTGCAGCCCGGACTCGTCCTCCTGGCCGTGCCCGTGGAGTGCGTCGAGCATCGGCGCGTGCCTCCCGGTCCGACCTGCGGTGACTGATGGCACAGGCGAGCGCCCGCGTACCCGCCCCTTGAATACCGCGGTGATCTTACCTGCGAAGCATCAGCTTGTCATGACCACAATCTTCAATTTTCCGGTTTCTTTTTCTGCGTCAGATCACTGCCATTGGCGGCCTTTCGGATCTACAGGAAAAGCGGAATCGGGTTGAGATCCTCATAACGGGTGGGGGAGTCGAGCCTGCCCAGGCGTACGGGTACGTCGAACAGACGGCCGGGCGCGAACCTCGCCCAGAAGTGCCGCAGTCCCGGGACGATCACCTTTACCACCGGCAACCCGAGGTCGGGCCGGGTCTGGTCGAGCACGAGCACCTCGAGACCGTGGCTCCTGGCCAGCGCGCAGAGGTGGTCCAGGTCGTCGCGGAGGTCGGCGCGCGGGACGTGCGCGTAGTCCGTCCGGGTGCGCGCGGGACGCGCGGGGTCGGGTACGAGATAGGGCTGGGAGGCGACCGTGGCCTCGCGCAGCCAGTCGAGCAGGTGTCCGGGCAGCCCCGGCGCGTAGCCGCCGGTCACGGCGGGCAGCATCTGGCCCAGCTCGGTGACGGCACGGCTCAGCGCGACGGCGGGGTCGAGGTGCGCGCCGAAGCCGAGCATGATGTCCTCGGCCGGTGCGCCCGCGCGGTGCGAGACCGCGGCCATGACCGGGATGCCCAGGTCGGCCGTCAGGTCGAGGACCCAGATCGTGCGGTCCAGTTCGCGGAACCGGTCGGGCAGGGCGGAGATCCACGGGTCGTCGAACGAGTCGAGATCCACGCCGGGCTGGCGGGTCCGGTTGTACCACCACAGGGCGACGGCGTCCCGTTCGACCAGTTCGAGGAAGCCCTGGAGGATGGCGTCCTCGACGGTGCCGCCCGCGGCGTTGCCGTTGGAGTCGGCGACGATCGAGGCGATGCCGTCGCCGCCGAAGTACAGCAGGTCGGTGGGCAGGAGCCGGTGGGTGCCCCCGGTGAGCGACCAGACCGGCGTCCACTCGGTCTTGGTGTCCTCGTCGAACGGCTCGGGCACGTGCTGGAAGGGGATGCCCGGGGCGTTCCACCGCTCGCGCTCCCGGTACTGGCGTTCGTCGAACAGCATGCAGTCACCCGGATGGACGGCCTCGGGCGCGAGGTCGAGGTAACTGCCCAGCACCGTCGCCTCGTCACGGAAGCGCGACGCGCTGTACCTCTCGACCGCCTCGCACAGCGCGCTGACCTTGGCGTCCAGGTCGGTGCGCCCCTTGCCCCCGCTCTGCATGCGCAGTCCGGCGCGGTACGAGCGGAGATCGGAGTCGGTCAGGGCCAGGTTGGGGCCGGCCTTGTAACAGTGCAGGAACGAGGGGCTGCGCGGGTCGCGGACCACTCCCTCGACGATGCCGGTGACGGGATCGGCGAGGTGGCCGTAGCGCTCCCACATCTGCTCGGCGGACAGTGCGCGGTGCCCGTTGCCGGCGGCGACGCCCTTCGGCCGGGAGACCGGGCGGACCGGCCGCAGGGCGCGGTCGGAGACCAGGCCGGGGTCGCCGCAGTCCGGACACTGGGGCCGGAGGGAGACGGGATGGTGGGTGGCGCTGAGCGTCAGGGTGTCCAGCGTCCAGACGGCGCTCTGGTTGTCGTCGCGCAGGCCCGCGAGCCATTTGGCGGCCTCGAGCGCCGCCGTCTGCAGTCCGAGCTCCCGGGTCGCCGTCAGTGAGGCCTCCGGAACCCGCACCGGACCGGCCAGGCCGAGCGCGCGCCGTACGTGGGTCTCGCCGCGCCGGTGGGAGCGCAGCCGCACGGCCATGCAGGACCAACAGGGCCCGGTCCCCGGCCGTAAGACCGGGCCTATCCACAGCTGCGCCCCGTACGGCTTGGCCGGCAGCCACGGCCGGCCGTCCGCGAGCCGGGCGGCGTTGAACTCGGCCAGCGCCGGGTCGAGGTAGTCGTCGCAGACGACCAGGGTGAAGGGCGCCTCGGGGCCGCAGGACAGGCCCGCGGCGCGGCAGGCGCGTTCGGCCGCGGCCGCGTCGGCCCCGCCGAACGCGACGACGCTCACCGCGGCGTCCGCCGGGCAGCCGACTCCGGCCAGATCCCAGTACGCTCCGGCCGCCGCGTCCTGCGGGCCCGTGTGGAAGCCGACGAGGCCCGCCGCGGCGAGCCGGTCGAGCATGCCGTCCAGTTCCTTCGCCGGCATCTGCACGGCCGCCCGCAGCTCGGCGAGGGTCAGGGAGCCGTCCAGCAGGGGGGCCACCTTCTGGATGGCGTTCCCGGAGAGGGCCGTCGTGCCCCGGGGCGAGATGAGGTAGACGGCCTCGCCCGGGACGATCTCGGCCCGCAGATGTCTGCGGAATCCGATCTGCCGTTCGTCGGCGCGCATCATCGCCGTTCTACCGCGCTGCCTCGGAAATCAGGATGAAGCACCAGCCGGTGGGGTCGTCCGTGCTGAGGGCGGAGCCGTCGAGGTTCTCGATGATCAGGTCGTCGGAGCTGGAGTTGATCTGCATTGCCGCCTCCTCTGATCCGCAGCCGGTCGTCGCTGCGGTGACCGAAGTCTCCAGCGAGCCAACTGCGGGGCGCCATGCGCTGATTCACGTTCCCCATATGAATTCTTCATATGGGAGAGATGTGCAGCTCAGTGGGCAACCGGGGGCCGTCTCGGCATGCTGGGAGTCGAGATCGATAGGTGCGATGCCTGGAGGAATGCAATGTCCGAAGGCCCCAAAGGATTTGACCCCGCCAATGCCGGGCAGCGCCCCGGACCGCTGAGCATCGGGCTGCTCGGCTCGCTGTCCCTGCATCTCGACCGGACGCCGGTGACGGCCAGCGCGCCCAAGCAGCGGCAGGTGCTGGCTCTGCTCGCGCTGAACGCGGGCCGGGTCGTCACGGTGCCGGCGCTCATCGAGGAGTTGTGGGGAGACCGGCCCCCGCGCAGCCATGCCACCACCCTGCAGACCTACGTGCTGCAGCTGCGCAACGCGCTCGCGGCCGCAGACTCGGGCCGTCCGGGCGTCCGGCAGATACTCAGCACCTGCCACAACGGCTACCTCCTCGAAGACGGCGCCTGTACGACGGACGTCGAGGTGTTCGAGTACCGGGTGCGCGCCGGGCGTGCGGCCTCCGAGGCGGGTGACCACCGCCGCGCCTCGGAGGAGCTGCGCCAGGCGCTGCAGTTGTGGCGGGGCCCCGCGCTGGTGGACGTCCGCAAGGGCAGTGTCCTGGAGATCGAGGCGGTGTCGCTGGAGGAGAGCCGGCTCGGCGCGCTGGAGCGGCGCATCGAGTCGGACCTGGCCCTGGGGCGCCACGCCGACCTGCTGGGCGAGCTGACGCGGGTGGTGGCGAGGAACCCGATGAACGAGAACCTCTGCGCCTACCTGATGATCGCCCTTTACCGGGCGGGCCGGGTCGGGCGCTCGCTGGAGGCGTTCCACCACCTCAGGTCCGTGCTCAACCACGAGCTGGGCGTCGAGCCCTGCCCGCGGCTGCAGAACCTGCAGACGGCGATCCTGTCGGGGGCCCCGGCGCTGGACGTCTGGTCCGTGTCGTGGTCCCCCGAGGAGTTCGCCGCGAGCCGTCTCGCACGCGTCTAGGTCCAGACGGCCTCGGCACGGACCGCGTGCCGGTCGCCGCCAGGACGGGAGAAGGGTGGGCTGCCCGCCGGACCGGTCTTCGGCGCGTATGGAGCAAGGTCCGCGAGGCTGTGCTCGATCAGCGCGAGCACAGCACGAGGAGGAGGGCCTGCGCCGCCGCCACGGTTCGCGCCGGCTTGCGCGGACGGCGGACGGCGGACGCTGCAGAGAAGCCCTCCGCGAGGGAGGGCTTGAGGGTGGGACGTGGAGAGTGCCCCCGGCAGGACTCGAACCTGCGGCCAAGTGCTTAGAAGGCACCTGCTCTATCCACTGAGCTACGGGGGCCGGAAGGTGGCCGTGGTGGGCCTGGAGCCCCTGGTGGGGGTGGGACTTCGGTCCGTGCCGGGTCAAGGATAGGGCTCCGGTTGCCTTGTCCCGGTTGCTTCACTCGCGGGCCACGATGTGGAGGTTCGGTGAAGCGGTCCCGATAATCGCAGGCAGGTGCGATTCTCGCATCGCTTTTGCGCCGCGGCGCCCCTGGTGTTGTGCACTCGTTATGCCTGCGCCCCACTCGTCCGCCGTGCCCAGATTGTCCCACTGGAGTCGCGATCGGCGCGCAGAGGACGTATAAGCTTCAAAAATAGTCCTAAATTGGGCATTCTTCGCATGTGGTGACCTTGGATGTTCGGCCTCAGCTGCTCGATGCCCTGTCCGCCCTGCGCGACCGGGTCGCGTCCGTGCGTCTGCCGCTGCCCCTGCCCGGCGCTCCACGCGCGCGCCAGACCAGAGCCGAGCTGCTCGCGCAGCTCGACGACTACCTCGTACCCCGGCTGAAGGCGCCCGAGGCGCCCATGCTCGCCGTCGTGGGCGGGTCCACCGGGGCCGGTAAGTCCACCCTCGTCAACTCCCTCGTCGGACGACAGGTCAGCGAAGCCGGGGTGCTGCGTCCGACCACGCGCACGCCGGTGCTCGTCTGCCACCCGGATGACCACCACTGGTTCGCCGGAATGCGCGTCCTGCCCGATCTGATGCGGGTCTGGGTGCCGCACGAAGAGGAGGACACACCCGCCGCCGCCAAGTCCCGGGCCCGCGGCCGCAGCACCGCTCAGGCGACCCGCGAGATGCGGATCGAGACCGTCTCCAGCCTGCCGCGCGGACTGGCCATCCTCGACGCCCCCGACATCGACTCCCTCGTGGTCGAGAACCGGACCCTCGCCGCCGAACTCATCTGCGCCGCCGACGTCTGGGTGATGGTCACCACCGCCTCGCGGTACGCCGACGCCGTCCCCTGGCACCTGCTGCGCACCGCCAAGCAGTACAAGGCCACCCTCGTCACCGTCCTCGACCGCGTTCCGCACCAGGTGCTCGCCGAGGTCTCGCGGCAGTACGGGGCCCTGCTCACCAAGGCCGGGCTGGGCGACGTACCGCGCTTCACCGTCCCGGAGCTGCCCGAGTCGGCCGGCGGGGGCGGGCTGTTGCCGGCCAGCGCCGTCGCCCCGCTCTTGGCCTGGCTCGCCCATCACGCGCAGGACCCGGCCGCCCGCCAGTACGCCGTCGGGCGCACCGCCCTCGGCGCGCTGGACTCCCTCGGGCGCCGGATGCCGGAGCTCGCCTCCGCCGTCGCCGCCCAGTACGCCGCCGCCGTACGGCTGACCTCGGCCGTCGAGGACGCGTACAAGCGGGAGGGCAAGCGGGTCCGCGGCCGCCTCGACCACGGCGCGGTACTGGCCGGGGACGCTCTGACCCGCTGGCGCGGCTACCCGCTCGACACCAGCGCCGACGAACTGCTGGACTCGCTCGCCGAGTCCCTCGCCGCACTGCTCCAGTGCGCCGTCGCCGCCGCCGACGAACGGATCGCCGAAGTCTGGCGGCGCGAGCCGGCCGCCGGCGCCGTGCCGCTGCCCGCGCCCGACCGGGAGGCCGGGGAACGCATCGGCATGGCCGTACGCCGCTGGCGGCGCGTGCTGGAGGAACTCGCCGAGGAGGAGGTCGCCAAGCTCGACAGGCAACCCGCGCCGGACCCCGACGGCGTGGCGGCCCTCCTCGTCGCCTCCCTGCTCGGCGGCAAGCGGGCCCGGCCCGCGGGCGAGCGGCTCGCCGAACGGATCGGCGCCCAGGCCGCCCTGCGGCTGCGCGACCGGGGCGGGGAGCTGGTCGGCGACCACCTCGACCAGGTGCTGCGCGGCGAACGCGACCGCCGCCTCGCTCCGTTGGAGGCGCTCGGAGTGACCCCGGAACCACAGGCCGAGCTGATTGCCGCGCTGTCCGTACTGCAGAAGGAGAGGTGACGCGGTGACCGCCCTGACCGACCGCACCGACGACCGCTGGGACGACGGACTGATCGCGCGCTCGCGCCCCCGGGCCGCCGACGGGAGCGAGGAGGACGGGGCCGACGGCGGCGACGAGGGCGACGAGGCGCTCGTCCGGGCCGTCTCCGGCGCGGGCAGCGACGGCGGCAAGTCGTCCGCGCCCCCGCTCAGCCCCGAGGGCCAGGCCCTGCGCCTGCGCCTCGACGCGCTGCGCCAGCTGGTCGGGCTGTCCCGGACCCGGCTCGACGGCAAGACCCTCGCCGAGGCCGGGCGGGTCCTGGACGAGGCGGCGGCGCGGCGCGGGCTCTCCCCCCAGCACACGGTCGTCGCGATCGCCGGAGCCACCGGAAGCGGCAAGTCCACGCTCTTCAATTCACTCGCCGGGGTGCAGATCTCCGAGACCGGGCTGCGCCGCCCGACCACCGCGGCGCCCATCGCGTGCAGCTGGTCGGACGGGGCCGCCGGCCTGCTGGACCGGCTGGAGATCCCGGGGCGGCTGCGCCGCCGGCCCCGCGAGACCTCGGAGGCCGAGGCGCTGCGCGGGATGGTCCTCGTCGACCTGCCCGATCTGGACTCGGCGGTCGGAGCCCACCGGGATCACGTGGACCGCGTCCTGGCGCTGGTCGACGCCGTGGTGTGGGTGGTGGACCCGGAGAAATACGCGGACGCGGTGCTGCACGAACGCTACCTGCGGCCGCTGGCCGGGCACGCGGAGGTGACCTTCGTCGTGCTGAACCAGATGGACCGGCTGCCCGGCGAGGCCGCCGACCTCGTCCTGGACGACCTGCGCCGGCTCCTCGACGAGGACGGCATCGCGCTCGGCGAACACGGCGAGCCCGGCGCCACGGTCCTCGGGCTGTCCGCGCTGACCGGGGAGGGTGTCGGGGAACTGCGCGAACTCCTCGGACAGTTCACCCAGGAGAAGGGCGCCGCGACCCGGCGCATCTCCGCAGACGTCGACCGCGCGGCCGTGCGGCTGCGGCCGCTCTACGTCGCCGACCGGCACTCCGCGCCGGAGATCGGGGAGGCGGCGCGCGCCGAGTTCGAGGACCGGCTCGCCGAGGCGGTCGGGGCCTACGCGGCCGGGCTGGCTGCCGAGCGCGCCTGGCGGCGCAACGCGGGAAAGGCGTGCGGGACGCCGTGGTTGCGGCTGTGGCGGTGGTACGAAGGCCGACGCGCGCCCCGCACCCTCTCGGGCCTGGCCGCCCTGGCGGCGATCGGCGGCCGGGGCCAGGCGGTCGCGGAGGCACCGGTCGAGGAGGAGGTGACCGCACGTCAGCGGGTGGAGCAGGCCGTACGGGTGGTCGCCGACGAGGCGGTCGCCGGCCTGCCCGAGCCGTGGGCGCAGGCGGTCCGGGAGACCGCGGTGCGCGGCGCCGACCAGCTTCCGGAGGCCCTGGACGAGATCGCGGTGACCCTCGGCGCGGCGGTCGCCGTGCCGAGCGTCAAACCGCCGCGGCCCACGTGGTGGCCGGCGGCGGTGCTGGCGCAGGCGGCCATGACCCTGCTGCAGATCTACGGCGGACTGTGGCTGGTCGGGCAGATCGTCGGGGTCCTGGAACCGCAACTGATGCCGCCGGTGCTGCTGATGGTGGCGGGCATCATCGGCGGGCCGCTCGTGGAATGGGCCTGCTCGATCGCGGCCCGGGGGCCGGCGCGGCGGTACGGGCAGGACGCGGAGCGCAGGCTGCGGCAGGCGGCGGCCGGCTGCGGACGGGCCCGGGTGCTGGAGCCGGTGGCGGCGGAGCTGCTGCGCTACCGGGAGGTGCGGGAGCAGTACGCCGCAGTGGCCGCAGGGGGGAGCCGGTTGTCCACAACCCGCCAGTAATCCACAGGCCGGAGCGGGGATCGCCGGTCCGCCCCAGCATGGGTCGTAGCTCGTACGGATGGTCCGTGCGGGCCCGATCCAGGGGGAGGGCGGCCGGTATGAACGACACCCAGGTGACGCTGGTGGGCTGCGTGGCGACGCAGATCGACTACAAGGAGACGGTGAACGGCCCGTCGGCGCGTTTCCGTTTCGCGGTGACGCCGCGGTACTTCGACCGCCGCAAGGAGGGCTGGATCGACGGGACCACCAGCTTCTACACCGTGTGGGCGCGGCGCACGCTCGCCGTGAACCTCGCCGGTTCCGTATCGGTCGGCGAACCGCTGGTGGTGCACGGGCGGCTGCGCGTCCGGGAGGACCCGCCCGACGGAGAGGGCAAGCGGTGGGTTTCCGCGGAGATCGACGCGACCGCCATCGGGCACGACCTAACCCGCGGCACGGCGGCCTTCCGGCGCGTGGTGAAAACGGACACGCCGCTGATGGCCACTCAGAAGGCGGCGGTGGTCTGAGTGTTCGAGGCGGTTAGGATTCCCCGGTACTCACGGGCACCTGGGTCTTTGGCCCGAAGGGGAAGACTGTGTCGATTGCCGTTCCCGCATCCTCCGCTCCCGATTCCACTCCTGCGCCTGCCGCTCCCGAACCTCCCGCGGCGGTACGGGCCTCCGCGCGCCGGCCGCTCGCGGTCGCCCTGCTGACCGCCGCCCTCGCCACCGCGCCCGGCGCAAGGGCGGCCGCCGACTCCGGTCCGGCCGCCTCCCGGTCACCCGAGGGCGCGAGCGCCGTGCTCGACGGGCTGAAGACTTACGGGCAGGCAGTCCTCCATTCCGGGGACGGCTCGGTCCGGAACATCCCGGCCGGGCTCTACGAGATGCGCGTCGACGGCGGCGGGATGCTCCAGACGTACGGGGTCGGCGTGGCGGGCAACGCCCAGCCGCAGGCCCGGTACACCGAGAGCGGCTGGGGCGGCAGCCCCCTCGCCGGGAACGGGGAGGCGGGCCGGATCCGCTGGGTCCTGGAGCACTCCTATCCGCAGCTGAACGACCTGGCCGGGCTCGCCAAGGCGGCCGGGGCCGCCGCGCTCACCGCGGAGAGTGCGGCGGCGGGGACCCAGGTGGCGATCTGGCGGCTGGCGGACGGGGTGCGGGTCGAGGCCACGGACCCGGCGGCGGAGAAGCTGGCCGACTACCTGCAGCGGGCGGCGCGGCAGCTGCCGGAGCCGCCGGCCTCGCTGGGGCTGGACCCGGGCGACGTGTCGGGGGCGGTGGGCACCCGGCTCGGCCCGGTGACCGTGCGGACCGGAGCGCGGAGCGTGTCGGTCGTCCCGGACGCGGCCGCCGTCGCGATGGGGGTGAGGGTGGTCGACGCCGAGGGGCGGCCGCTGGACACCGCCGTCAACGGGAGCAGGCTGTACTTCGAAGTACCCGAGGGCACCCCCGACGGGACGGCCTCGGTCACCGTCCACGGCGCGACCAAGGTGCCGGTCGGACGGGTCTTCACCAGCGGGGTCCCGGCTCAGGCGCAGATCGTGGCCGGCTCCAGCGAGTCCGCGGCCGCCGCCACGGCCACGGCGCTCTGGCCGCAGCCCCCGGTGACCCGGGCGGGCACGGCCCGGGACACGACCGCCGGGTCGGCGGTGGAGGCGCTGGGCGCGCCGTCCGCGGCCGTCGCGGCGACCTCCCCGGAGGAGGAGCGCCTGGCGACCAGCGGCAGCTCGGCGGCCACCCCGGTCATCGCCTCCCTCGCGGTGGGGCTGGTGGTCCTCGGCGGCCTGGTGGTGCTGCTGCTCCGCAAGCGCCCGCTCGACGAGGAGGACTGAGGGCCGAGCCCGGCCGACCCGGCCCGGGTCGGATGGGCCGGCCGGGTCGGCCGGGTCGGATGAGTCGGATGGGCCGGCTGGCCGGGGGACCGATTTCAGATCCGCCGCCCGGGGTAGGGGCAGGAGATGGCTGATCAGGAACTGACCTGGACCGGCGTCCTCGCACGATGGGACCGCCGACTGTTCGACGTGGTGGCGCGGCGGCACTGGCCCGGGGCCGACCGGGTGCTGCCAAGGCTCGGGCGGGCCGCGAACCACGGCGTGCTGTGGGGCGGGGCCGCCGCGGCGATCGCCGCCTTCGGATCGGCCGGTGCCCGAAAGGCCGCCGTGCGCGGGGTCGCCTCGCTGGCGCTGGCCTCCGCGACCATCAACACCGTCGGCAAATGGTCCGTACGCCGGCCGCGGCCGCTGCTCGACGGCGTGCCGACGGTGCGGCTGCTGGCCACGCAGCCGCAGACCACCTCCTTCCCCTCCGGGCACTCGGCGTCGGCCTTCGCCTTCGCCGCCGGGCTGGCCCTGCAGTCCCCGGGCTGGGGGGCCGCGCTGGCTCCGGTGGCCGCGTCCGTGGCGTTCTCCCGGGTCTACACCGGCGTGCACTACCCCTCCGACGTGCTCGCGGGAGCGGCACTGGGGGTGACCGCGGCCTTCGTCGTACGCCGCCTCGCGCAGGACGCGCAGGAGGCCCGGGTCGTGCCGGGCGACGAGCGGACGGCCACCGGCGTCCCCGCCCTGCCTGACGGGTCCGGGCTCACGGTGGTGGTCAACAGCGGGTCGGGGACGGCCGCGACCGCGGGGCTCGACGTGCTGCGCGACCGGCTCCCCAAGGCCGAGGTGATCACGTGCGAGGCTTCGGAACTGCCCGCGGCGCTGGCGTCGGCCGCCGCGCGGGCCACCGTTCTCGGGGTCTGCGGCGGGGACGGCACCGTCAACGCGGCCGCCACCGCCGCACTGCGGGCCGGGGTGCCGCTGGCCGTGTTCCCCGGCGGCACCCTCAACCACTTCGCGATGGACCTCGGCCTCGCCGGGACCGAGGACACCTGCCGGGCCCTGGCCCGCGGCCAGGCCGTCAGCGTCGGCGTGGGCCGCTTCGCCCCCGGGCCGGGGGGCGAGTCCGGCTACTTCCTGAACAACTTCAGCATCGGCGCCTACCCCGAGCTGCTCGGCCACCGGCTGCGCTGGGGCCCGCGCATCGGCGGCGGTCCGGCCGCGCTGCTGGCGGCCTGGCGGGTGCTGCGCGCCCAGCGGCCCGTACGGCTGCGGCTGGCCGGCCGGCCCCGGTCCGTGTGGCTGCTCTTCGCCGGCAACGGCACCTACCACGGCACCGGCCCCACCCCCCGCCGCCGCGACAGCCTCGGCGAGGGCCTCCTCGACCTCCGGCTCGTCTACGGCGGCGGCCGCCCCGGCCCCCGGCTGCTGGCCGCCGCCCTCGCGGGCCCCCTGAGCCGGTCCCCGGTCCACACCGCCACCCGCCTGCGCAGCCTGCGCATCGGGGACATCCCCGCGGGCACCCCGTTCGCCTACGACGGCGAATACGCCGAGGCCCCGTCCGCACTCGTCCTCGACGAGATCCCCGACGCCCTCACGGTCTACCGCCCCCGCTGACCCGGCAGGCGCATGGTCAGGCTGTACGCGGTCGACAGGGTCCGGGTCATCGCGTCCAGCTCCGCCGGCACCGCGTCGGAAGCGATCATCTGGGCCTCCGCGAAGGACGCGTGCATGGCGTGCCGGGCCTCCTCCAGGTCCGTCCGGCCCTGCGACGTGACCTCCCCCTTGTGGACGAGCCACAAGTGGTTCATGAGCTCTTCCCGCATCATCCTGCCCTGTTCCCCGCCGCCCAGGGGCGGGCTTGCGCGCGTCCGCCGTCACGCCGTCCCGCGCGGCTTTGACCGGAGCGTGGGACCGCCTCCGGCGGCGCCCCAGCTCAAGGGCTCTGACCTACCCATTCGCCCGCGGGTATGGACGTACGGCAAGATGGGGTGTATCTGCCCACCATCGATCTGCCGGACGGTTTCTCTTGGCTGAGTTCATCTACACCATGCGCAAGACGCGCAAGGCGCACGGCGACAAGGTGATCCTCGATGACGTCTTCCTGAACTTCCTGCCCGGAGCCAAGATCGGTGTGGTCGGCCCGAACGGTGCCGGTAAGTCCACCGTTCTGAAGATCATGGCGGGCATCGAGCAGCCGTCCAACGGCGACGCCTTCCTGTCGCCCGGCTACACCGTCGGGATCCTGATGCAGGAGCCCAAGCTCGACGAGTCGAAGACCGTCCTGGAGAACGTCCAGGACGGCGCAGCCGAGATCATGGGCAAGCTGAAGCGCTTCAACGCGGTAGCCGAGGAAATGGCGACCGACTACACCGACGCGCTGATGGACGAAATGGGCAAGCTCCAGGAAGACCTGGACCACGCCAACGCCTGGGACCTCGACGCCCAGCTGGAGCAGGCCATGGACGCCCTGGGCTGCCCGCCCGGCGACTGGCCCGTCACCAACCTCTCCGGTGGCGAGAAGCGCCGCGTCGCGCTCTGCAAGCTGCTGATCGAGGCCCCGGACCTGCTCCTCCTCGACGAGCCCACCAACCACCTCGACGCCGAGTCGGTGAACTGGCTGGAGCAGCACCTCTCGCAGTACAAGGGTGCCGTCGTGGCCGTCACCCACGACCGGTACTTCCTGAACAACGTCGCCGAGTGGATCCTGGAGCTCGACCGCGGCCGCGCCCACCCGTACGAGGGCAACTACTCCACCTACCTGGAGAAGAAGGCCACCCGTCTCAAGGTCGAGGGCCGCAAGGACGAGAAGCGCCAGAAGCGCCTCAAGGAAGAGCTGGAGTGGGTGCGGTCCAACGCCAAGGGGCGTCAGACCAAGTCCAAGGCCCGTCTCGCCCGGTACGAGGAGATGGCGGCCGAAGCGGACAAGATGCGGAAGCTGGACTTCGAGGAGATCCAGATCCCGCCGGGCCCGCGCCTCGGGTCCATCGTCGTCGAGGTCAACAACCTCTCCAAGGCCTTCGGTGACAAGGTCCTCATCGACGACCTCTCCTTCACCCTGCCGCGCAACGGCATCGTCGGCATCATCGGCCCGAACGGCGCAGGCAAGACCACGCTGTTCAAGATGATCCAGGGCCTGGAGACGCCGGACTCCGGAGCCATCAAGGTCGGCGAGACCGTCAAGATCAGCTACGTCGACCAGTCCCGCGCCAACATCGACCCCAAGAAGACCCTCTGGGCGGTCGTGTCGGACGAGCTGGACTACATCAACGTGGGCCAGGTCGAGATGCCGTCCCGCGCGTACGTCAGCGCCTTCGGCTTCAAGGGTCCGGACCAGCAGAAGCCGGCCGGGGTCCTGTCCGGCGGTGAGCGCAACCGCCTGAACCTGGCCCTGACGCTCAAGGAGGGCGGCAACCTGCTGCTCCTCGACGAGCCCACCAACGACCTCGACGTCGAGACCCTGTCCTCGCTTGAGAACGCGCTCCTCGAATTCCCCGGTGCGGCCGTGGTCATCTCCCACGACCGCTGGTTCCTCGACCGGGTCGCCACGCACATCCTCGCGTACGAGGGTGACTCCAAGTGGTACTGGTTCGAGGGCAACTTCGAGTCCTACGAGAAGAACAAGGTCGAGCGGCTCGGCCCGGACGCCACCCGTCCGCACCGCGCCACCTACAAGAAGCTCACCCGGGGCTAGGTCGGAGACCATGGCCAGACATCACTACCGGTGCCCACTGCGCTGGGCGGACATGGATGCCTTCGGGCACGTCAACAACGTCGTCTTCCTCCGCTATCTGGAGGAGGCGCGTATCGACTTCATGTTCCGCCTCGCGCCGGGGGAGGGCAGTGAGTCCTTCACGGGCGGGTCCGTCGTGGCCCGCCACGAGATCGACTACAAGCTGCCCCTCGTGCACCGTCACGAGCCGGTCCTCATCGAGTCCTGGGTGACCCGGATAGGCGCCGCGTCCCTGACCATCCGCTACGAGGTCAAGGACGAGGCGACCGAGGACACGCCCGAAACGGTCTACGTGCGCGCCGAGACCGTGGTCGTGCCCTACGACCTCGCCGCGGGGCGGCCCCGCCGCATCACGGCCGAGGAGAGGCGCTTCCTGGAGGAGTACCTCGACGAACCCGCGTCCGTCTCCGGCACGGCCCGGGAAGGACGCCTCGCGGCATGACCGACCAGTTGCGCTTCGCCGACTCCGGGGAGGCGGCGGACCTCGCCGCCTTCCTGGGCCGGCTGGTGCACTACGACCGCGCCGCCGCGGTCCGCCTCCAGGCGGGCGGCGGCGCGCTCGCCGTCTTCGGGCGGCCGCCGTCCTTCGAGGTCCTGGCCATCCGTACGGTGCGGCTCGCCGTGCCCGTCACGGCGCCGCTGGACCTGACGGTGTCCGCCGGCGAGCTCCTGGAGTCCGTGGACGAGGCCTCGGCCGCGGCCACCGTGCCCGGCGCCGTCACCGGACCGCCCTGGACCGGGGTGCTCCCGCCCCGCGGCGGCTGGCGCCGTCTGCCGGGGCTGCCCGGCCCCGAGGAGATCGGGCAGGCCGTCGCGGCCGCCGTCGCCGAGTTCCGGACCCGCGACGAGGCCCTGCCCGTGCAGCACCGGACCCGGTCCGAGCGCGACCGCATCGGCCGCGAGATCTGGTCCCGCACCCTGGGCGACACCGAACTCCCGCTGCGCGCCGTGCACGCCGCGCAATCCCTGGGCTTCCTGCGGCCGGTACGGGCCGCCGTGCCCGCCCCTGCGGCCGCCCCGGGCCCCGCCGCCCCCGCCCCGGCCCCCGTGGCGCTGCTCTCCGCCGGGAGCTGGCTGCGGCTGCGCACCCCGTACGGGTCCGTCGCCACCCGCCGCCCCGGCGCCACCGGCGGACTGGGCGCCCTCCAGGTCCGGCCGGTCTGATCCTCGGGCCCGATGAGGCCCGGACGCCCTAGCCCGCCGTGTTGATCATCGACGCGGCGGCGTACGTCAGGTACTTCCACAGCTGCGCCTCGTGCTCCGGCGCCAGGCCCAGCTCGTCCAGCGCGACCCGCATGTGCTTCAGCCAGGCGTCGTGGGCCGCCGCGTCCACCTGGAACGGGGCGTGCCGCATCCGCAGGCGCGGGTGGCCCCGGTGCTGGCTGTAGGTGGTCGGACCGCCCCAGTACTGCATCAGGAACAGCGTGAACCGCTCCTCGGCGGGGCCCAGGTCCTCCTCCGGGTACATCGGGCGCAGCAGCGGGTCCTCCGCTACTCCCTGGTAGAAGCGCCGCACGAGGCGGCGGAAGGTGTCCTCGCCACCCACCTGCTCGTAGAAGGTCTGCTCCTGAAGGGTGCCCCGCGAAATCTCATTCACCCGACCATCGTCTCAGACGCCCGGACGGAGGACCGGGGTCCTAGGACTCTTCGAGGGCCTCGCGCTCGCACCCGGGGGCCGCGCGCAGGACAGTGGAGGCATGGGTGCACACACCGCACGCACCGCACGCACCGAGGCACGCGACCTGCGGGAGACCGCGCACGCCGCCCAGGTGCGGGAGCTGGCCGCCGCCGGCGTGCTGGACGACCCGCGCTGGCGGGCGGCGTTCGCCGCCGTGCCCCGGCACGTCTTCGTCCCCTACTTCTGGACGGGCCGCGGAGCCGGTGACGAACGGCTCTGGGCCGAGGACCCCGACCCCGAGCGCCGGGCCCGCTGGCTGCGCGGCGTCTACGCCGACACCCCGCTGGCGACCCGGCTGCGCGACGGCCGGCTGGTCTCCTCCAGCAGCCAGCCGTCCCTGATGGCGAAGATGCTGGCCGCACTCGACGTGTGCGACGGCGACGACGTCCTGGAGATCGGCGCGGGCACCGGCTACAACGCGGCCCTGCTCTGCCACCGGCTCGGCGAGGAGCACGTCACGACCGTGGACCTGGACGAGGAGATCACCGAGTCCGCGCGGGCGCACCTGGCCCAGCTCGGCTACCACCCGGCCGTGGTCACCGGGGACGGCGCGCGGGGCTGCCCCGCCCGGGCCCCGTTCGACCGGATCATGGTGACCTGCACGCTGCCGCTGATCCCCCACGCCTGGCTCGGCCAGTGCAGGCCGGGGGCGCGGATCCTGGCCCCGCTGTCGACCGGGCTGATCGCGCTCACGGTGCGGGACCCGGACTTCGCCGAGGGCAACTTCCTGCACACCTCGGCGTACTTCGTCCCCCTGCGCGGCGCCACGGCGGCGCCGCCGCCCGACCCCTCGGGGGTCTCGTACGGGCTCCCGTACGAGCTGGTGGAGAACGAGCGCTTCCAGTTCATGCTCGTCCTGACCGCGGGCGTCCTGCACCCCCGCGAAGCCCTGGACCTGTGGCGCCGCGAGGGCCGCCCCGCCCGCGAGCGCTTCGGGGTCTCGGTCAGCGCGCAGGGCCAGTGGTCCTGGCTGGACGACCCCCAGGGACCTTACGTGTGGCCCCTGGGTGGACCTCCCGGAAGCCGGTAGAGAGTCTCCCCCGCCGCCGCCGGGGTGACCGGCGACGTGGCGACCGGACCGGGATCGCCTGCCTGCGCGCTGGAAGCCGAACTCCGGTCCGACCGTGATCACTTGCCGTTAAAGTGCACACGAGGGAAGTTCCGCGTCACGTTCTTGGGGGAGCATCGGTGAGTACTGGTTCGGAGCCGTCCGAGCACGCGATCACGCTTGTCCTCGTCGCCGGATACGCCGGATCCGGCAAATCGGAGGCCGGGAAGATGATGTCGCAGGCGACAGGGTGGCCGCTACTGGACAAGGACACTCTGACGAGGCCCCTGACGGAATCGTTGCTGTCGCACCTGAACGGTGATCCCGACGACCGGCAGAGCAGCCTCTACTCCGAGAGGGTCCGGCCATTGGAGTACGAGTCTCTGATGAAGGCGTGCTGGGAGAACCTCGAATGCGGTGTCCCGGTCGTAGCCGTCGCGCCGTTCCTCGCCGAGGTCGTCGACGAACAGTGGGCCGCCCGAACGCGCAGGCACTGCTCCCGGCTGGGCGCCGGCTTCGAAGTGGTGTGGGTGGACAGCGACGCGTCGTCGATGCGTGAGCGGCTCACCTCGCGCAACGCAGCGCGGGACACATGGAAGCTCGCGAACTGGCGCCACTACCTGAGCTCGATCTCCCTGGACCGGCGTCCTGTGGGGGAGTTCCATTTTGTCGACAACCGGATCACCGCGATGACACCGCTCGCCGAGCAGGTGGAGTCCGTGGCCATGACCTTGTCCAGCCGATACAGCGAAGGCGTGGCGTGAACCTGAACGCGCAGGACATCGGGCACGTCGGTGGGATCGTGCTGTTCGGTCCTCCGGCTGCGGGGAAGGACACCATCAGCGCCGCGCTGGCCGGACTGGACTCCCGGTACGGACAGCTCCCCAAGATCAAAGTCGGCTCGGGGCGCACCGCTGGCTACCGCATGGCAGACCCTGAAGAGCTGGACGCGCTGCGTGCCGCAGGCCGCGTGGTACTGGAGACCACGCGCTACGGCAACACATACGCCGTCGACCGGGGTGACCTGGAAGCGATGACCAGGGCCGGCCGCGTTCCGCTCGTACACATGGGCAGCGTCGAACACCTTCGCACCTTCAACGCCGCAGTCGGCGAGCCATGGCTGTGCGTACTCCTGTGGGTTCCCCGCGACGTGTGCGAGCAGCGGTCGCAGGGGAGGGGCGACCGCGACACCGCTGACCGGCTCGCGGCCTGGGACGAGGCACGGGCCGACCTGAACGCGGTACCTGCGGGCGAGAAACTGTTCCACCTCCTTGTGGGGACCGACCGCACCAACCCGAGTCGGGCCGCGGCCCTCGTGGCCCGGGCTCACGCGAGTGGTGCCCGGGAGTACGTACAGGCCGGGGAGCTGGCCGCGCTTCTGGCGGGGGCCGCGACTGCCGACGGGTGAGATCGCAGATACGGCGGCATGGACGTTCACGGTGGGAGGAGAGCAATGGCGACGATCAGCACGCTCGACGCTCTGGCACGAGCAGTGGACCTGGGCGCGCCGGCAGGACGCGACCGGGATCTCACGATCAGGCAGCGGGACATCGACGACGCCCTTGTCCTGGACTCCCTCACAGCAGGGAGGCTGGCGCTGAGCCGGGTGAACGTCGCAGGAGCCATCACCGTACGGTCGTGCGTCATCGAGGAGTTGGTGGTCGATCACTGCACGGCCGACGCGCTACTGGTCAGCAACTCTCGGATCGGCCGATTGATCGTCCGCAACACGCCTCGCAATATGGAGGTCGACGTCAGCGAATCGACCCTGGAGGCGCTGGACGTGCACTCCTGCGGGCCTACTCGGTTCGAGGGTGTGCGGGTGTCGGACTCGGTGCAGATCGCGGCGATGCGCGGGCACGTCCAGTTGAAACGGCTGCGTGCCGCGACCGTGGCCCTGCGCAGCCAGGCCGCCGCAGGCCGACAGCGCAGGCCGACGGTGTCCCTGGAGACCGTGAACGTCACAGAGACCATTACCCTCGACGATCTGTGGCTGGCGTCGCTCACCCTCGACGAGGTCGACGTGTCCGCCCTGGTCCTGCGGCGGGTACGGGTGGACGCACCCTTCAGGGGTACGGGGGTTCGTTGCCGGGACGGCCTGCGCATCAACGGAATGGTGGTGCCCGGAGCGGCGAGTGCGCTGCTTGACAGCGAGGTACGGGGCGCTGTCGTCGTCCGGGGACTGCGGCACGTGGCGACCGTACCCGCACAGCGTCGGCAGTCGACCGCGGACGATGCATCTCCGGCCGTCGGCACCGCCGAACTGGTCTTCCGGGCCTCTACCATCTCCAGTCTCACCGCAAGTGCCGATGACATGTCTCCGCTGGTGGTGGAACTCGCCGACACGAGGGTTCGGGCACTCGCCGTTCCCACGGGACCGGCCCGGTTCCGACTGGAGGGAACGAGCAGCGTTCAGGAAGTGGACCTCGGTGATGTGGTGTTCCGAAGTGACGAACAGGTCACGGGTTTCATGGATCGTGTATTCACCCGGGTGAGCCCGGGCGCTCTGGAGGCTGTGCGTTCCACGCTGACCCAGCGTCGGCGCATGGCCGAGGGAGACCAGTTGTACTACTTCACCCGCCAGCGGGAGGCCGGGGAGCGGCCTCTCCTCCGGCGCCTTGCGGGCCGGGGCCTTCTCGGGGGCGTCCTCGGATGGGGTGTACGGGCGCGGAATCCGGCACGCACCCTGGGCGGCGCCATGGTGTCCACGGGCGTGCTGCTGCACCTTTCCGGGGCCACGAGGGGTTCGGGGGGCAGCGGGCTCTTCGACGTCGTGGCCGCGGGGAAGGCGCTCGCTCTGGCCTGTGCACTGTGGCTGAACGTGGGGGTGGGCGCCCCGTCCGAGCTCAAGACGCATGCCTGGAGTGCGCTCGCGGTGTGCTGCGCCGGGGGAGGGCTCCTGTTCACAACGCTCACCGTCGGCATCGTCATCCGCAAACTCGTGCGCTGAGGCGGCTCGGTCCCGTGGGAGTCACGCTTTGAGCGGGGCCTGTCGCAGCAGTGCCAGGGCCTCCTCGAGGGTGAGGACAGTGTCGCGCGCCTCCTCCCACCTGCCGAGCGCTGCTGCGGCGGCGAGCATCAGCTCCTCGGGGAGGCCCGCCTCGTTGAGCAGTTCTGCGGCATCGGCCAGCTCGGGGCCCCAGCGCCAGGCCCGTGCAGCGGTTTTGGGGATGTATTCCGTCTCAACGAGGTAGCTACCCGTCCGTTTGGCCGCTATCTGCAGGAGTTCGTCGCCCACACCGTGCGCCTGTGCGGCCCCGTAGGACAGGGCCGCCAGGATCCGGGACGCTTTCTGGTAGCTGGAGTAGGAAAGTTTGAGTGCGGAAGCCGCGCCCACGGCGGCGTCCAGGGAGTGGGTACGGACGGCCGTGCCGGTGAAGAGCCGCGCGACTGTGTCGGTGTGAGTGCGTTCCCCGGCGAGGTAGAGAGTCGGCTGCTTGCCGCCGACGGGTGGGGAACCGACCACCGCCGCGTCGACCGTCTTCGCTTCCGGAAGGAGGGCGGCGATGCGCCGCATGCGGTTTGGTGAGATCGCGTTCGCCTCGACGTACGTTCCTCCCGCGAACCCGTACGAGGCGACCTGGGCGGCCAGCTCCTCGGCTACGGCCGGCGGACAAAGGGACAGGACGACGTCGGCGCGGTCCAGAAGGCCGGACAGGGTGGCAGGCGCCAGTCCGGCGTGCTCGGCGCGGTGCCGCGTGGCTTCGCTCCGGCCGTCCGGGCACCACAGCACGCTGATCCCGCGTGCCCGCAGTTGAGCGCCGAAGGCGGCCCCCATGGTGCCCGGGTGCAGCAGTCCCACCGTGGTGGCGGATTCCGTCATCAAATCGTCCTCTTCAGGGAGTGAGTTCCACGAGGAGCCGGATGGCCTGGAGGGCCGTTGGCGCGGTCCGGTCCGGGGCGGGTACGGCCGTCGGCCATCGGGCCGGGCTGCCGATCCACAGGGTGCTGAGGCCGACGGAACGCCCACCGGCGATGTCCTTGAGGGGATCGTCGCCCACCATCCATCCACCGTTCTCAGGGTGCACCCCACACCGCTCGGCGGCAGTCACGAACAGCCGCGGATCGGGTTTGCGGACCCCGAGTTCCGCAGACACGCACACTGCGTGGACGCGGCGTGCGATGCCGGTAGCGCCCAGCTTGGCCCATTGGATGTCTGCGGAGCCGTTCGTCGCGATGGCGATCCGCCAGCCGAGCGCCCTCAGCTCGTCCAAGCCGTCGAGTACGCCGGTCGGGCAGATGGCGCCTGCAGCCATGTCCTCGACGTAGCACTGCCACAGTTCCCCGGCCGAGGCCGTCAGGCCGTAGAGATTCCGGATCACCGAGAAGTCGGCGACTGAGGCGCGCTCGCCGAGGCGGGCGAGGAGCGCGGCGTGCTCGTCCGCGGTCAGATGATGCCGGTCCGCAAACCGCGCCAGGGTTGCTTCCAACGCCTGCCGCCGGTCGATGAGCGTGTCGTCGAGGTCGAAGAGGGCGAGCCGCTGCATCTTCGCAGAGGAGTACGCAAGCCCCCGGACTGCCCGCTCGCCGGCATGGCTGGGGCCGCCGGGACCTGACGAAGCAGGGCCCGGCGGCCGGAGGTGTGGTTGCGTACTCAGCCGCGGCGGATGGTGATCGTGGTCCAGGCGCCCACGTGGACGCGGTCGCCGTCGGAGAGCGGGACCGGGACGTAGGGCTGGATCGGCTCCTCGCCGCCGTTGATCGTGGTGCCGTTGGTGGAGTTCTGGTCCACCACCGCCCAGCTGAGGTCGGGCTGCTGGACGAGGACCGCGTGCTGGTGGGAGACGCCCGGGTCCTCCGGGGGCACCGACAGGTCGATGTCGGGGGACTCGCCCGTGGAGGCGCGGCGGCGGCCGATGGTGATCTGGCCGCCCGAGAGCGGCAGGTGCTGCTCCGGGGAGTAGGCGGGCAGGTTGAGCCCGGCCGCCTCGGGACCGCTGCGCTGCATCATCGCCATGAAGTACGAGCGGTCGGGGCCGATCGTCGCGGTCCAGGCACCGCCCTGGAGCGGGAAGGACTGCTGCTGCGGCGGAGGCTGCTGCTGGTACTGCTGCGGGGGCGGCGCAGACTGCGCCTGGTACTGCTGCTGCGGCGGGGGCTGCTGCTGGTACTGGGGCTGCGGGGTCTGCTGGTACTCCCGCTGCGGCTCGTGCGCGGGCGGCGGCAGCAGCCAGTCGTCCTCGCGCTGCAGCGGCTCGGCCGGCCGGTTGACCCGGGACGGCCGCGAGCCCTGGTACTCGAAGTGGTCCTGGGAGTAGGTCCCGGGAGCGGGCACCGGCGGCGGCGGAGGCGGGGCACCGGGTCCGGGGCCGGCACCGGTCGCCTGGGGTCCCGGGTCCGGGGCCGGCGTGTACGAGGTCGCCGAACGGGTCAGGAAGTTGTACCGGCACTCCTCGCAGAACGGGGCCATGGCCTCGCGCGGGGTCCGGCACTGCGGGCAGAGCTCGGCCTGGGCGGTCGGGTCACCGGCGGACGGGGGGAAGCCGTAGCCGTAGGAGGGCACCGGGGGCGGCCCCTCCGAGGCAGCCATGCGGTGGCCGCAGACCTCGCACCAGTCGTCGGAGGCGGACTGGTGCCCGTTCGGGCAGGTCGGCATGGCGGCGCTTCCCCCTTCTTCTCCCTGCGTCATCACGTCAGGTCTTCTCAGGTCTTCTTCACTCGGACGGTCTGCGTCGAACGCGTTTCGAGGGTCATCTCGTCGGCATCGGCGACCTTCGCTTTCAGCCGCACAGTACCCGCCACCGCGTCCACCACATCCACCACCTTCGCAAGGAGTCTGGCTGTGTCGGCGTTCCCGGAGACACTCGCCAGCTGTACGGCACGCCCGAGCTTGGCCGTGGCGCCGTCGACATCGCCCAGTTTGCGGGCTTCGAGGCCCTGCTGGATAGCCTGCGCCAGCTCCGCCTGCCCCGTGTAGTGGGCGACCTGCGGGTTGATGGCGGTGGACGCGGCCAGATCGGTCGTCCACACCGCGCGCACCAGGCCCTGGGACAGGACGGTCGCGGGTTCGCCCGCCGCTCCCGGCCGGACGAGCGTGGCGCGGGCCGCCAGCATCTCCTGGCCGACGGCCGCCGCCGGGACGCGGACGCACACGTGGTACTCGCGGGACTCGTCACCCCACGACCCGGTCGGGTAGTCACCGGCGCGCGGGCCCGCCTCGGTGCGGCGCGCGGTCAGGTCCTGGACGGTGGGCGCGACCTGCTTGACGTACTGGATCTCCACGCCCACCGGGGTCCACAGGCGCAGCGAGACGTCCGCGACCTCCTTGCCCATGACGTTCTCCATCATGTGCGTGAAGTCCTCGGTGAGGTGGGCGGGGTCGGCCACGATGTCGGCGGAGCCGAGCAGTGCACTCGCGATACCGGTGACCTCCTTGACCTCCCAGTCGGTGCCCACTCCGCGGGCGTCGCAGGTGAAGCGTCCGGCGCAGGCGTCGAGGGTGGCGCGGAGCACGGCCGGCTCCTCGTGCTCGTTGCGCCCGTCGGTGAGCAGGATGCCGTGGCGGATGGCGGCGGTGGAGTTGCGCAGCAGGCCGTCGGCCAGGCGCAGCCAGGTGCCGATGGCGGTGCCGCCGCCGGCGGTGAGGCCCCGCAGGGCCTCCTTGGCCTGGGCCCGGGTGGCCGGGTCGGCCACGGCGAGGCGGCCCTGGCCCGGGTAGACCTCTTTGGCCACGTGCGTACCGGCGATCACGGCGAAGGAGGTCCCGTCGCGCAGGGTGTCGACGGCGGCCGCCGTGGCCTCGCGGGCGCCGCGCATCTTCTCCGCCGGGTACTCCATGGAGCCCGAGCAGTCGACCATGATCACGACGGCTGCCGTGCCCTCGGCGGCCGTCGCGCGGGTGGCGGTGGCGGTGGCCCCGCCGGTGGCGGTGACCGTGACGATCGCGTGGACGTCCCGCCCACCCTCCGGGAGGAACTCGTTCTGGTACACCTCCACGCTGAAGCGCGGGGCGCTCGGCTTGGCGAAATTCGCCATCGATGGGACTCCTAGGGGGCTCGGGCAGGCGGGTCAGACCTGCGGGCGCGCTTCCACTTCCGGTTCCGGTCGTGCCGCCGGGCGCGGCTCCGCCGCGGGTCCCGGTTCCTGCGTGGCGAACGGCACGACGGCCACGGTCACGTTGTCGTGGCCGCCGCCGTCGAGGGCGTGTCCCACCAGCACCTGCGCGCTGTGCAGCGGGCGGGTCGCGGCGTCGGCGGGCAGCACCTGGGCCATCTCCCGCGCGGACTCCGCGTAGTTCCACAGTCCGTCGGTGCAGACCACCACCACTCCGGGGTGGTCCGGCTTGAAGGTCGCGGTGTGCGGTTCGAGCTCGTACGCGTCGGCCCCCAGCCAGCCGGTGATGGCGTGCGCGCGGACGTCGGCGTAGGCCTCGGCCTCGCCCATCAAGCCGGCGGCGACCATCTGGGCGGCCCAGGAGTCGTCCTCGGTGAGGCGGCGGGGCAGGGCGGCGCGGTCGTCGGGGACCCAGTACGCACGGCTGTCGCCCACCCAGCCGATGGTCAGCAGGCCGCCGCTGACGACGGCGCCCACCAGGGTGCATGCGGGGGCGTTCTGCGCGCCGGGGCTCTCCGGGGCCAGCGCGTTCACCGCGGCCGCGGCGGCCAGGATCGCCTCGTGCATGGCCTCCTGGGGGTGGGCGCCGCGGGGAAGCGCGTCGAGCAGCGCCTCGTTGGCGGCGCCGGCCGCGGCGGCCGACGCCTCGTCGGGGCGGCTCGCGGAGGAGACGCCGTCGCACACGATGGCCACGGTGGCGGCGGAGCCGTCGGGCAGGGCGGTGGCGGCCACGGCGAACGAGTCCTCGTTGCGGTGGTGGCGCAGCCCCCGGTCGCTGACGGCGGCGACGCTCCCGAGCTCCTCTTCGAGATGGTCGCGCTCCCGGGGCTGTGCGTGCCCGCAGTGCTCGCAGTACCCGTCCGTGTCGACGTGGCCCGCCCGGCAGGCGACACAGGTCTTCCCGGTCTCCGCGGCGCCGGGCTGGGGCGGGGTGCCGTACGCCGGCTCGGAGGCGGGCTCCGGGGCGTACGGGTTGTCGCCCGCGGGGCCCGCGGGGCTCGCGGGGACCGCCGGGTCCGCCGGGTGCGCCGGGTGCGCGGCGTGAGCGTTGCCCTCCGGGGGCGCGCCGCCGCCGGGCACGTCGTACCGGGCGGCTCGGGGCCCCTCTGCTCCGGCGCCGTACGGGTGCTCCGCAGCGCTCCACGGCGTCCCGTCCGGGGGCGTGCCGGTGCCGTACGGGTTCTCGTGGCCCGGACCCGCGTACGGGTCTTCGGCCGGGCTCTGCGCGGGTTCCTCCGGAGGTTCCGCCACCGGTTCCGCCGCGGCCGCCGCCCAGTCGGCCGGGTCGCCCACCAGCGTCGGCGCGGCCGCGGCCACGCTGCCCCAGCCGGGGGCGGGTTCGGCGGCGCCGTGGGACACGCCGGGGACCGGGGCCCCGTGGCGGCCGGCGTGGGCGGCCGGGCCCGGTCCGGCGGCCGGCGGCGCCGGTGGTGGCTGCGGTGCCTGTGGGATGGGAAGGGTCGGGTGGTCCGCGGACGCAGCCGGGGGAGGAGCGGTCACGGCGTAGCCGCAGACGCCGCAGAAACGGTCACCCTCCTCCAGGGGTTCCGCGCAGCTGGGGCAGCCCGACAGCCGATGCATCGACATCACTCACACCCACGTCCGGGGACGGAAACGGTTTGCCCGCTCCACCAGTTCGATCCTCTCCTCGCCGCGCCGCGCCAGCCGTGCGAGCACGCGGTACGAGCGCTCCAGTCCGAAGCGCAGGCCCTGCTCGTCCAGTTGGCTGCCGAGCAGCGAGGTCCGGCCGGGGTCGGAACCCCGGCCACCCGACAGTACCCAGTCCAGGGCCGAGCCCAGAACCTCCGTCGCGAGCCGCTCCTGCCGTTCCGGGTCCAGCCCGAACCGCCGCAGGGCCTCCACCTGGTCGGCTGCGGCCGCCAGATCGGCCAGCAGCGCCTCCTGCGGGGACCGGTCGCGCAGACGTGCGCGTACGGCCGCCACCCGCGCGGCGGTGTAGTGGATCGACGCCTCCGGTACGGACTCCAGCGTGCGCACGGCTCCGGCCCGGTCGCCCGCGGCCAGCTGGACCCGTGCCAGCCCGAAGGCCGCGCTCACGAATCCCGGGTCGGTGATCCACACGAGGCGGTAGTACTCGGCGGCGTTGTCCAGCTGGCCGAGCACCTCCGCGCACAGCCCGAGGGCCAGCTTCGGCGCGGGCTCGCCGGGGAAGGCGTCGTAGATCGCGTCGAAGGACAGGGCCGCTATCTCGTTGTCGCCGGTGGCCAGCGAGGCGATGCCGCGGGCCCACACCACCCGCCAGTCGTCCGGATGCCGGGCCTCCAGCTCCGCCAGGGTGCTGCCGGCCGCGGCCAGCTCGCCCAGCTCCAGCCGGGCCCGCAGCTCTCGCAGCCGCAGCTCGGCCGAGTCGGCCGGCGCTGCGCCCAGCGCGCCCAGCAGGTCGCCCGGCGCGGAGGCCAGCAGACCGGTCAGGAAACCGGCGTTCGGGTCGCCCGCGTCCACCAGCGGCACGGGCAGGGCCAGCGCGCAGTCGCGTGCGGTGGCCGCTCCCGCGAGGGGCGGCGGGGACACGGGGGCGAGCACCGCTCCCGCTCCCGTGGGCGGAGCCGACGGCGTCACCGTGGACGCGGGCGCCTGCCGGGGGCCCGGCACCGGCGCACCCGCCACGTGCGTGGCCGTGCTCCCGAGCGCGGGCAGCGGCGTACCCCCGGCCGGATGCCCGGGCCAGGCCGCCGCAGCGCCACCGGACCCCGCCGGGCCCGCCCCTCCCGGCGCCCCGGAAACCGGCGCCCCGGAAACCGGCGCCCCGGAAACCGGCGCCCCGGAAACCGGCGCCCCGGAAACCGGCGCCCCGGAAACCGGCGTTCCGCCCACCGGCGTTCCGCCCACCGGCGTTCCGCCCGGCGGCGTTCCGCCAAGGTGCGTGGCCGTCCACGGGCCGGGCGCCCCACCCGGTCCTGCGACCGGAGCCGCCCCGGGCAGAGCCGCGCCACCGGGCTGTGCCGCGCCACCGGGTGCATGTGCCCCGGTCCGGCCCGCCGGCCGGGCCTTTCCGCCCGGCGGGGTGGCGCCGGGCTGTCCGCCCGGGCCGGGCAGAGCGGCTGCGGCGGCGGCCGGGGCGGACGCACCGCGGCCGCGCGCCCCGAAGAGCCCGCCGCCCCGCCGCGAGGCGAACGGCCGGGAGGCGATGGGCCGGTAGCCCAGCCCGGACACGGCCGTTCCCGGCGCGTCGGCGAAGAGCTCAGTGTCCGGAACTCGCAGTTCCGGGCCGAAGAGGGTTGACAGCTGCGGCCGCGGCCGGCCCGTCTGGAGCGCGACCACCTCCCGCAGCACGCCCGTCAGCTGGTCCGCCATCTCCTGCGCGGACGCGAACCGCCGACCCGGGTCCGGGTCGGTCGCCCGCACGAGCAGCCGGTAGAAGGACTCGTACCGCCGGAACACCTCGATGTGCCCGGGGTCCGGCAGCGAGTCCACGAACACATTGGTGTAGCCCTGGAAGTCGAAGGTCAGGACGGCCAGCGTCCGCGCCACCGTGTAGAGGTCGGAGGCGACCGACGGGCCCAGCTCCGCGACCTCCGGCGCCTGGTAGCCCACCGTGCCGTAGATGGCCGACTCCTCGTCGTCCATCCGGCGCACCGCGCCCATGTCGATCAGCTTCAGCTGATCCTGCTGCTGGATCGCGTTGTCGACCTTGAAGTCGCAGTACAGAAGGTTTCTGCTGTGCAGGTGGCCGAGCGCCTCCAGCGCCTCGATGCCGTAGGCGCACGCCTGCTCCACCGGCAGCGGATCACGCCGGCCGTCCGGCCTGCGCCGCTCGTTCGCGATCTCCTTCAGCGACTTGCCGCCGACGTACTCCATGACGATGTACCCGTCCAGCGAGCCGGTCCGCTGGTCCAGGTGCTCCACGAAGTTGTAGATCCGCACGATGTTGGAGTGCTCGATCTCGGCGAGGAAGCGCCGCTCCGAGATCGCGGCCTCCATCGCGTCCTGGTCCCCGGTGTCCAGCAGGCCCTTGAGCACCACCCACCGGTCTGCGACCGCCCGGTCCACCGCCAGGTACACCCAGCCGAGTCCGCCGTGCGCGAGGCAGCCCGCCACCTCGTACTGGCCGCGCACCACATCGCCGGGGTTCAGCTTGGGCACGAAGGAGTACGGGTGGCCGCACTTGGTGCAGAACCCCTCCGTGCGACCCGGCCGGTCCCCCCGGGCCCGGCCCACCGGAGCCCCGCAGTCCGAACGCGAGCAGAACCGCTTGCGCTCCGGCACCTCCGGGTTCTCCAGGACCGCCGCCGAGGGATCCGGACGCGGCACCTCCGGTACGTTGACCAGCCCGGCCCCCAGCCGGCTGCGGCCCGAGGCCGCCGAGCCCGAACTGCGCACCGAAACCGACCGGGTGGACGCCGTCCCCGACAGCGACCGCGACAGCCGCCCCGACACCGAGCGCCGGGAGGAGGAGGACCGGGAGGAGCGCGCCGATGCCGAGGACCGCGCCGAACCGTGGGACTCGTGCGAGCCCGTCGACCCCAGGGACCCGCCGGACCCCAGGGAACCGCGGGCCGCGCTCGTCATCCCCGTCGGCGGCGACACCAGTTCGTCCGCACCCGCCGCGACCGCGCCGATCGGCGCCAGCCCGCAGGTGTCGCAGTACACCTCGCCGCCGCCCATGTCCTCGTACGCCCCCGGGCAGCCGGGGCGAACGCACGCGGTTCCGATCAGGCTCATGCGTCCTCCTTCCCCGGCCCGCCGGGCCGGAACGGCTCGGGCGGGTGCTCCGATGGCCGCGACTGCTGCGGCGCCAGCGACTCCGCCGCCGCCTGCTGGTAGCGCAGGACGGCCTGTTCCGCGGCCCGCAGATCGCAGGGCGCGCTCCACAGCATCCGCCGGGCCGTGTCGTACCGCTCGATCAGCAGCGGGTCCTCCGCCATCCCGTGGCGGGCCACCTTCGCCTTGTACGCGTCGAGCCGCCCGCGCAGTTCGGCCCGTACGGCCAGCGGCGCCGTGACCGCGGTCAACGATTCCCGGGCCCGGCGCAGTTCCTCCTCGGCCCGCTCCTCCAGGGACTCCAGCAGCGGCGAGAGCCGGTGCCAGCGGGCCTGGCGCCGGTGCTCGGCCGCCGCCGCGAGCTGCTCCTGCAGCACCGTCGGCGGGCCGCTCACCGCGGGCACCTCGGACGCGGCGATCTTCGCCAGGACCTCGCCGCGCGCGGTCCGCGCCTCGGCCAGGGTCCGGTCGGCCCGCGAGAGCACGTCCCGCAGGCTGATCAGCCGCTGCTCGGCGTCCTGCCGCACGGCCAGGACCGCCTCGACCTCCCGGCGCACGTCCTCCAGCGCCAGCGCGGCCCGGTCGTAGCGCTGGGTGTCCGGCCGACCGCCGCCGGGCGCCGAACTCCCCGCCGTCGGCAGCCAGAACGCCAGCGGGTCCGCGATCACCTGCGCCCGCAGCTGCGCCAGCTCGGCGGTGATGTCCTCCAGGTCGTCACCCGAGGGGTGCTCGCCCGGACGCACACCCACCGAGTGCGCCAGCGAACGGGTGCGGTGCAGCTCGGCCGCGAGCAGGTCGATCCGGGCGGGCAGCGCCGACCACACCGCGTCGGCGGCGACCACCACGTCCAGCGAACGCGCGTACAGGTCGTTCATCCGGGTCACCAGCTCGGCGAGCGAGAGCCGCTCCGCCAGCGCGACGCCCTCCGCAGCGGCCCCGGCGATCAGCACGCCGGGCCCGCGCAGCCGTTCGGTCAGCTCGATCAGGTCCTCGCGGTTCGGCCAGCGGCGCCGCTCCCGGACCTCCCGGGCGGCGCTCAGGGCCCCGCTGTACGCGTCGAAGTACGTCCACAGCCGGGTGATGTCCGCGTCGGCGGCCGCCCACCGCTCCTTGGTGACCCCGGTCAGCGCCGCGCCTTCCAGCAGCCGGCGCCCGGCGTGGTCCTGGAGGGCGAGCAGCGAGGTCTCGACGGCCTCGTGCTCCGCGCCCAGCCGGGTCAGGGCGCGGTCGACGCCGTCCCTGTCCATCAATGCCGACCACGCCTCCACCGACTGTGCCTCCGCTTCCGCCGCCGCCTCCGTATCCGCCTCCGTGTCCGACCCCGCGCCCGGTCCCGTGCCCGAAATCGCCACCGCCTCAGCCGTCCCGGTACTTGGGTGCGGGCGGCGCGGACACGCCGGGCAGTACGGGCTGCAGGTGCTTGAGGTACGCCTTCATCCACGGGCTGTCGTTGCCGCCCGCGCGGTAGTTCTCCAGCACCTTGTTGACCCGGCGGACCAGGTCCGGGGCGTCCTTGTTCATCGCCACCCCGTAGAACTCGCGGGTGAAGGGCGAGCCCACCAGCTGCACCGAGGGGTCCTGCGCGGCCTGGCCGGCCGCGAGGGCGTTGTCCGTGATGATGCCGTCCACCTCGCCCAGCTGGAGCCGGACCAGGCAGTCCAGCTGGTTGGCCACCGTGACCGGCACCGAGCCGTACGACTGCGCCTTCAGCGCCGCCTCCGCCGTGGAACCGGCCGCGAAGCAGATCCGCTTGTCCTTCAGCGAGGTGTCGTACCCGGTGATCGGCGAGCCCTTGGGCGCCAGCACCTGCTGCCCGGCCTCGAAGTAGGCCGTCGAGAAGGCGACGTCCTCCAGCCGCTTGCAGTTGATGGTCATGGTGCGCACGACGATGTCGACGCGGCCCTCCTGCAGGGCCGGAATGCGCTGGCTGGTCGGGATGGCCCGGTAGATGACCGCGTTCTCGTCGCCCAGGATGTCCTTGGCGATGGCCTTGACCAGGTCGATGTCGAAGCCGTCCAGGCGGCTGCCCTCGGCCGTCTGGTTGCGGTAGCCCCAGCGGAAGCTGTTCTGGTCCACGCCGGCGACGAGCTTGCCCGCCGCTTTGATCCGCGCGATGGCCGCCCCGTCCACCTCGGCCGGGCGCAGACTGGCCTCGGGGTCCTGGCAGGTGTCGGTGAGCACCCACGGTGCGGCCGGAGCCGCCGCCATGGAGGCGGGCTTGCGGACCGCAGGCCCGGCGGTGTCCGGCGTCGCATGGGCCAGCGGCAGCAGCACGACCGCGGCCGTCACCGCGCAGGCGGCGGCCATCGCGCTCACCCCGCCCCAGCCGCGAAGCCGGCCCGCCGCACGCCGGATCCCGGACACGGGGGCCGGAGCCGCCTCGCGGCATTCGCCAAGGCCCTCGTAACCCTCGTGACCTTCGGCGGCCCGCCTCGCTCGTATCCGCATCGCTCTCACCTGTACTCCGAAAGCCTGCGACCGATACCGAGCAGAGCCGCTGCCGCGCCGACGACCGCCAGGATCGCGGAACCCGTCACCAGACCGCCCAGTGCGCCGATCCCGTCCCGGGCCGCCCGGGTGAACTCCCGCTGCTCGTGGGCCACCGCCAGCTCCAGCGAGGCGTCGACCGTGTCGAAGGCGGCCCCACTGCTCTCCTTGTGCGTCGCGTCCCCGACGACCAGGGGCAGCGCGGCCTCGTAGTCCCCCTTCAAGTCCGCCTCCCGGGCCGCCGTGTGCCGCTGCTTCCACTGCTTCACGCCGTCCACGGCCCGGCTCACGGGCGCCCGGCCGGCTTCGTCGCCGGCCAGCTGCAGCGCGGTCGCCAGCCCGGCGTCCAGCTGCTTCATGTTGTTCGTGAACTCCACGTCGTACTTGTCGGACTTCTTGTCCTCCGCCAGTACGGCGCCTCGCGCGATCAGTGTCAGGTTCTCACCGGCGCGCGCCTTCAGGGAGGCGATCCGCGCGTCGTTGAGCACCTTCATGGACTCCTGCCCGTCCGCCCGGGCTTCACTCAGCGAGGACCGGGCCACCGTGTGCCCCACGGCCAGCCACAGCAGAACCACCACCGACGCGGCCGTCGCGGCCAGCAGCCCGTGGTTGAAGACCCGGTTCGTGTGCCGGTAGTTGCGCCGCTGCGCCCACACCAGGGCGGCGACGGCGAGCAGGCCCAGCCCGAGCGAGGCCAGCGGCCAGGAGCGGGCGTCGTCGTGGTCCGTGTAGAGCCGGCCGGTCTCCGCCTCGTACAGCCGCTGCGCGGCGGGCAGCAGCTGGGTGGTCATCTGCTCGTTGGCGTAGCGGAGATAGGCGCCGCCCAGCGGCAGGCCCTGCCGGTTGGTGGCCCGGGCCTGCTCGATCAGGCCCGTGTAGCGCGGCAGCTGCTCGCTCAGCAGGGCGATCTGCTTGCGCGAGTCCTCGTTGCCGCCGGTGTTGGCGGCCGCGCTCACCAGCAGCCTGGAGGCGTTGGCGATGTCCTTCTCGTACCGTTGTCGGACCTCGCGCGGTTCCTGGCCCCCCAGCAGGAACCCGCTGGAGGAGGTCGTGTCGGCGTCCGCGAGGGAGCGGTAGATGCTCGCCGCGTCCGCGCTCAGCGGCTGGCTGCGCCCCACCACGTCGTCGGCGGCGGCCGCCCGGCCGGAGATCTCCCAGACGCTCACCGTGCCGAACAGCACGATCAGCGCGGCCAGTACGGCTCCGATGATCCGCAGCCGCCCCGGCTCGGTGGTCGCCGCCTCGCGCAGCCGCTCCACACCCTCGGCCCAGGCGGTGCTCCGCCCCGGCGGCCCGTCGGGCGGCGACGCCCCGTCGGGCGGCACGGAGACGCCGCCCCCGGGCGCGGGCGCGCGTGATGTGATCGTCACCGTGACCTCCCCCTCGGTCCTGTCGTCCCCCAGCCGACGCCGGGAGGTACCCCCTGCGCAGCAGTATGGCCGTAGTGCCGGTGGACCACAGCACCCGGTGCCGGATCCAGGGCGTTGCGCCCGCCGGGCGCCCTCCGTCACGCCCTTCACCGTCATTACGCCGTTCACCGGCGCCACGGTTCCAGACCCGCCGTCTTCCGGGGCGGGTTCATCCGAAATGGGTACGGAGTTTTTCGCGCGCCTCGGGTGGGGAGCCGAGGGCGTCCAGGCCCAGCAGGGCGGCGCCCAGCACCGGTGGGGCCGTGATCACGGTGATCCGGGCGTGCGGGGCCCGGGCGGCGAGGGCCGTCGTGATCCGGGTGTTCAGCTGCGGGTGCCGGGCCGCCAGCACGCCGCCGCCCAGGACCACCGGGACCTCCTCGTCGAGCAGGCCCAGGCGGGACAGCGCCACCGACGCCATGGCCACGACCTCGTCCGCCTGCCGGTGCACCAGTGACAGCGCCACCGGGTCCCCGGCGGCCGCGACCGCGAACAGCACCGGGCTCAGCTCGTGCCGCCGGGCGTGCGGGACACGGCCCAGGTGCAGCGCCTCGATCAGCGCGGCCATCGAATCGTGGCCGAGGTGCGCCGGCAGCGCCCGGGCCAGTTCCGTATCCTCGCCCCGTCCGTCCTCGGCCCGGGCCGCGCACCACAGGGCCTCCTCGGCCAGTCCGCCCCCGCCGCCCCAGTCGCCCGAGATCCGGCCGACGGCGGGGAAGCGCGCGGTCCGCCCGTCCGGGGTCATCCCGACGCAGTTGATGCCCGCGCCGCACACCACCGCGACGCCGCGGGGTTCGTCCACGCCGGCCCGCAGGACGGCGAAGGTGTCGTTGCGCACCTCGGTGGCCGCGCCCCAGCCGCGCGCGCCGATCGCGTCCGCGAGCTGTTGCTCCTCCACCGGCAGGTCGGCGTTGGCCAGGCACGCCGACACCCGGGCGGCGCACGGGGATCCGGGCCGGGGCGCGGGCAGTCCGGCGGCCGCCGCGGCCTCGGCGACGGCCTGCCCGAGGACGTCCACCGCCGCCCCGACCCCGTGGCGCGGAGGCTGGAAGCCCCCGGACCGGCCGGTGCCCAGCACCGTGCCGTCGGCGGCGATCAGCGCCACGTCCGTCTTGCTGTTGCCCGCGTCGATCGCCAGCACCGAGGGGAGGGTCACGCCCACGGCAGGTGCTCCTTGTTGTGGGCGAGGAGCCGGTCCGTCAGGCCTTCGGCCAGGTCGAACTGGCCGACCAGCGGGTGCGCCAGCAGCGCCTTGAAGACCCGCTCGCGCCCGCCGCGCAGCGCCGCGTCCAGCGCGAGGTCCTCATATGCCGTCACGTGCGAGATCAGCCCGGCGAACAGCGGGTCCGGCCTGGGCACCGGCAGTGGCCGCGGGCCGGAGCCGTCCGTGCCCCGGACGCGGGCCTGCACCTCGATGACGGCGTCGTCCGGCAGGAAGGGCAGCGTGCCGTTGTTGTACGTGTTGACCACCTGGACGGCAGGGCCGCCGTCGCCCAGCAGCGAGGCCGCCAGGTCCACGGCCGCCTCCGAGTAGAAGGCGCCGCCCCGCTTGGCCAGCAGCGCCGGCTTCTCGTCCAGCGCGGGGTCCCCGTACAGGGCGAGCAGTTCCCGTTCCATCGCGGCGACCTCGGCGGCCCGCGAGGGCTTGGTCGCGAGTTCCCGTACGACCTCGTCGTGGGCGTAGAAGTAGCGCAGGTAGTACGAGGGCACGACGCCCAGCCGGTCCAGCACCGCCCGCGGCAGGCGGAGGTCCGCGGCGACGGCCTCGCCGTGATCGGCCAGCAGCCTCGCCAGCAGGTCCTCGCCGCCGGGGCCGCCCCTGCGCACGCCGAGCTCCCACGTGAGGTGGTTCAGGCCCACGTGGTCCAGGTGGATGTCGGCCGGCGCCAGCTGCAGCAGCGCCGCGAACTTGCGCTGGAGGCCGATGGCGACGTTGCACAGCCCGACCGCCTTGTGCCCGGCCTGGAGGAGGGCCCGGGTGACGATCCCGACCGGGTTGGTGAAGTCGATGATCCACGCGTTCGGGCTGGCCCGCCGGACCCGCTCGGCGATGTCGAGGACCACGGGGACGGTGCGCAGCGCCTTGGCGAGCCCGCCCGCACCCGTGGTCTCCTGTCCGACGCAGCCGCACTCCAGCGGCCAGGTCTCGTCCCGCAGCCGGGCGGCCTGCCCGCCGATGCGCAGCTGGATCAGGACCGCGTCGGCGCCTTCGACTCCCGCGTCGAGGTCGGCGGTGGTGGTGATGCGGCCGGGGTGGCCCTGCCGGGCGAAGATCCGCCGGGCCAGGCCGCCGATCAGCTCCAGCCGTTCGGTGGCCGGGTCGATCAGGACGAGCTCGCCGACGGGCAGAGTGTCGCGCAGCCGTGCGAAGCCGTCGATCAGTTCGGGGGTGTAGGTGGAACCGCCGCCCACCACTGCGAGTTTCATCGGTGTCAGCCTTTCACGCCGGTCAGGGTGACGCCCTCGACGAACGCCTTCTGGGCGAAGAAGAAGAGGACGATCACCGGTGCCATGACCAGCACGGTCGCGGCCATGGTGAGGTTCCAGTTGGTGTGGTGCGCCCCCTTGAAGGACTCCAGTCCATAACTGAGGGTCCAGGCGGCGGGGTTGTCGGAGGCGTAGATCTGCGGGCCGAAGTAGTCGTTCCAGGCGCAGAAGAACTGGAAGAGCGCGACGGCGGCGATCCCGGGCCTTGCCATCGGCAGGACCACGCGCAGCAGGGTGCGGACCTCCCCGCAGCCGTCGACGCGGGCCGCGTCCAGGTACTCGTCGGGGATGGTCAGCAGGAACTGTCGGAGCAGGAAGATGGAGAAGGCGTCGCCGAAGGCCATCGGGACGATCAGCGGCCACAAGGTCCCCGACAGGTCGAGCTGCTTGGCCCAGAAGAGGTACATCGGGATGACCACCACCTGCGGCGGCAGCATCATCATGGCGATCACGAGCAGCAGCGAGAGCCGCCGCCCGCGGAAGCGGAACTTGGCGAGCGCGTACGCGACCGGCACGGAGGAGACCACGGTCAACAGGGTGCCGAGTCCGGCGTACAGCAGCGTGTTGCGCCACCAGGTCAGGAAGCCCGGCGTGCGCCACACGGCGGTGTAGTTGCCCCATTCCCAGGTGTCGGGCCACAGGTCGCGGGTCAGTGCCTGCCGGTCGCCCATCAGGGAGGTGAGGAGGAGGAAGACGAACGGCAGGACGAAGAAGAGGGCGGCGGCCACGCCGAGCGCGTGCACCCCGACCCAGTGCAGGACGGCCTGGCGGCTGCGCGTGCTCATTCGCCCGCTCCGATCAGACCGCCACGGCGCCGCATCAGGAGTGCGGTGAAGGCCATGGAGAGGGCGAACAGGACGAGGGCGACGACGCACGCGGTGCCGTAGTCGAAGCGCTGGAAGCCGAGGTTGTGGACGAGCTGCGGCAGGGTCAGGGTGGACTTGTCGGGGTAGCCGGGCTCGAACTGCTGGCCCGAGCCGCCGATCACCCCGGCCGCGACCTTTCCCGCCACCAGCGGCTGGGCGTAGTACTGCATGGCCTGGATGACCCCGGTGACCACGGCGAACATGATGATCGGCGCGATGGTGGGCAGGGTGATGTGCCGCAAGCGGGCCCAGGGGCCGGCCCCGTCCAGCTCGGCGGCCTCGTACTGCTCCTTCGGTACGTCGAGCAGCGCGGCCATGAAGACGACCATCAGGTCGCCCACCCCCCACAGGGCGAGGGCGGTGAGCGCGGGCTTGGACCAGCCGGCGTCGGTGAACCAGCCGGGGGTGGGCAGTCCCACCGCGTCCAGCAGGGTGTTGACGGGGCCGGTGCCGGGGTTGAGCAGGAAGACGAAGGCCAGGGTCGCGGCGACCGGCGGTGCCAGGTAGGGAAGGTAGAAGAGGGTACGGAAGATCCCGACCCCCGTCTTGATCTTTGTGACGAGCAGGCCGACTCCGAGGCCGAAGACGACGCGGCAGCTCACCATCACCACGACCAGCCACAGGGTGTTGCGCATCGCCGGCCAGAACAGCGGATAGTCCGTGAAGACGTAGTCCCAGTTGTCCAGGCCGTTGAAGGCGGGCTGCCGGAAGCCGTCGTACCGGGTGAAGGAGAAGTACAGGGTGGACAGCAGGGGGTAGGCGAAGAAGACCGAGAACCCGATCAGCCAGGGGGACATGAAGGCCGCGGTCCGCAGGGCGGACCGGCGGTGCTTCGACCGCAGGAGGTGCGCGCCGGTCATCGGGGCTACTTCGCCTTCGCGATGTCCGTGTCGATCTGCCGGTCGGTCCTGGCGAGACCGGCCGGGATGTCGGCGACGTCGCCCTTCTCGACCGCGTACGCGAAGTCCGTGAAGGTCAGCTGGTAGGTGCCGCCGTCGGCCTGGGCCGGGGTGGTGCTGGACTTCGGGTGCCGGGCGATGTCGAGGAAGGTCTTGAACTCCGGGGTCACCTGGAGGTTCGGGGACTCCAGGGCGGCCAGCGTGGACGGCACGTTGTGGATCGAATTGGCGAAGGCCACCACCGCCTCGGTGTCGGTGGTCATGTATCTGACCAGTTCCCAGGCAGCGTTCTGCTTCGTGCTGCCGGCGGCGATGCCCATGATCGTGCCGGAGAGATAGCCCTTGCCGTAGTCGGCGGCCTGTTCGTCCGGGACGGGCAGCGGCGCGGTGCCGATCTCGAAGGCGACGCCGGCCTCCTTGGCCATCGGGGCCCGCCACTCCCCGTCGATCTGCATGGCCACCCGGCCGGTGTGGAAGGGGTGTTCGGCGCTCCACTCGTCGCCGAAGGTGCTGCGGAACCGCTCCAGCCTCTCGTAGCCGCCGAGCTTGGCCACCAGGTCCTTCTGTGCGGTCAGCATCTTCGCGAAGGCCGGGTCCCCGGCCAGGTTGGACTTCCCGTCGGGGCCGAAGTAGGAGGGGCTCCACTGCGCGGCCAGCCGCATGGGGGTGGTCTCGTAGCCGTGGAAGGTGGGCATCAGGCCGACCTGCTCGTACGAGTCGGCCTTGGGCTTCGTCAGCTTCTGCGCGACCTCGGTGAACTCGCTCCACGTCCTGGGGGGTCCGGCGATCCCGGCGGCCGCGAAGGCGGTCTTGTTGTAGACGAGGCCGTAGGCGTCGTTCAGCAGCGGCAGCGTGCACTGGTTGCCGTTGAACTGGGTGTATTCCAGCAGGGTTTTGGGGAAGACCTTCGTCTTGTCGATCCCGGACTTCCGGAGGAAGGGGTTCAGGTCGGCGAAGGCGCCGGAGTTGCAGAACTTGCCCACGCTGTCGGTGGTGAAGGAGGAGACCACGTCGGGGGCCTTGTCCCCGCCCGCGCGCAGCGCCTGGTTGACCTTGTCGTCGGTCATGTTGCCCGTGACCTTGACCTTGATGTTCGGGTGGGCCTTCTCGAACCGGGCGATGTTGTCCTCGATCGCCTTGGTCTCGCCGGGCGCCGACCAGCCGTGCCAGAAGGTGAGGGTGGCGTCCGCCTTCGGATCGTCGGCGGGGGAGTCGGCGCCCTGGCCCGTACAGGCCGTGGCGAGTGCGGATATCGCGGCGAGGAGGGCGGTCGCGGTGGTCAGGCGTCCGATTCTGGGCATGGCGGGGCTCGCTCTCTGCGGAGGACGAAACTTCCGGGGGGGGGGTGTCTCTATGTCCTTCGTCAAGGACATGGTGTCGGGTATCGGGCTGTTTGGGATGGTCATGCGGCGAGGGTGACGGTGGGGGTTCTG